>JAUZOY010000042.1 GCA_030706235.1 Bacteroidota bacterium
ACTAGGTGATTTCACAATTTAGCACTTATGTATTATGAACTAATTTTTTTAAACTCATATATTTTTATTTAAAACGATGAAATTGAAAACCCCAAAAATTATTGAAAGAGCTCATAGAAAAGTAAAAAGAGTGCTAACTTATAAAGTTCTACTATTATCAATAATATTATTTTCATTGAGTTTATGTGGTATATTTATAAATAATATATATGTCACTGAAAAGTTAAAGTTATATAAATATTTAGATACCATTATTTCAACACTATTAGGGCTTTCAATAGTAGCTGTAATTTGGGAATTATTTGTTAAAAGAGCATTTTTAGAAGAAGTTTTTTATAAATTAAGTTCTGAGCATGATATAGATAAGTCTGGATTAAAAGGGATTTATGATAATTTCAAACACATTGATTGGGAAGATTTTTATAGTTCAAGTCATATCAAATTATGTGTATATCATTTAATTTCGACAAAGACTGTTGCAGAGAGAGAATTCTTGGAAGCACTTACCGGAAGTAGAATAGATGAGATAATACTACCAAATTATAAAAATGATCCATTATTATCCAGAATTGTTAATCTTCATACCGGAATAGAAGAAGATGAACTCCGAGGTTATATTAAAAGAAGTGAAAAGTTTATAAAAGATAACAATCCGGAAGTCAAAATTATCTTTACTGATCATGAATTTCATTCCTCAGTTTACATATCCTATAACAAAGCAAATTTAATCATCAATAGGAAAATGAATTTTAATGATATAATTTGTTTATCCACTAATAATTCAGGATATTTATACAAAAAAATCGATAATTTATATAATGATTTAAAAAACAATCAATAAAATGGAAACGAAAGAACAAATAATTCTAAAATATTCTAAGCGTAATATGAATATTCTGTATGAAGAATTAAAAGATAAAATTTATTTATCAAAAATTGCATATTCAATATGGAATCTTGAGCGAGGAAATGTACTTATAATAACAGGATTCTATGTAAATGGGCATGCAGAAACTGATGGTCCTATTGGTGCATATTTTTTAGCAAAAGCATTAAAATCAATTGGATTTAATCCTATAATTATATCAGATTTCCATTGTGAAAGATTTTTTAGTTTTGATGAAGAAGTAAATACAATTATTTTACCTATAGAAATTGATGTTGAAACAATAAGAGATTTAATCGTTCAATATTCACCTGTAAGCATGATCTCAATTGAAAGATGCGGAAGAAATAATGAGGGTCTTTATTGTAATATGAGGGAAGTAGACATTTCAAATAAAACTGCACCACTAGATATCTTTTTTATGGAAGCAAATTGTTTGACTATTGGAATTGGTGATGGTGGAAACGAAATCGGTATGGGAAATTTGTACAATTTAATAAAAGAAAAATTATCTGATATAGAGCCTAGTGTTATTGCTTGTGACTTTTTAATAATATCTACAACTTCTAATTGGGGTGCTTACGGATTAATTTCACAATTGTCAGAATTAGCTAACAAAGATTTACTGCCTGTATTTGTAACTGTTAAGAACTACTTAAATTATTTAATTGAATTAGGTTCTGTTGATGGTCTTTCGGGAAAAAATGAACCATTGGTTGATGGTTTTGACATCGAGACTGATTATTCAATCGTAGAACAATTAAGAAATAGTTCTAAATCTTGATCAAATGGATAACATTGTTATTATAAGAATATTATTATCATTTCTTATTGGAGGTTTTGCGATAGGAATTCAATCAATTCTTGCTGAAAGGTATTCAAAATATGGAGGCTTAATAATTTCAATTCCCTCAACTTTACCATTATCATTATTTTTTATTAGTAATGTTAATGGAGAAGAGGCTGCTCATATTTCAAATTTCGTGGTACCTTTTTCATTAATTGTATTAGTTATTTTCTCATATATTCTTAAACTTCTTATAAGTAGAACTAAGTTATTAATAGCTGATGTTATATCAGTGATAATTTGGGCCCTATTAGTTTCTATAATCTGGCATTTTAATTTAAGTTCATTTTGGATTGGCATATTACTGTTTTTTATTGTTTTGACAATAATTTTAGTTTTTAGGAAGGGGATTACATATAATCAGATTAAAAAAAATGAATTTTCAAAAAAAAAATTTATTTTACGCTATATAATTGGAGGAACGGTAATTTCCTTATCGGTTGTTTTATCAAGACAAATTGATCCTTTATTGGGAGGGTATATCGCAGCATTTCCAGTTTCTTACTTAATAAATATAAATTTAATATATGCATCTTCTGGGAAAAAGGTTCTTGATAATGTATTTTACACTGTGCCTCAAGGTGCATTTTTATTAATATTATTTTCAATTACCTTTAATTTTTTAATTGTAATGTTCAATATATATGTAACGATGGGAATCTGTTATTTGATTAATGTTGTTTTTTTATATTTTATATTTCGATTTCTTCAAAAGTATTCTAAAGAGTCATTTTAGGTTTTTAATTTTAACAAGAATGAGATATTAGATATTTGCGTCGCTCACTTTTTTATATCGTTTATTGTCACATATGGGCAACAACATGAGGAATTGATGAAGTTAAAAGTAAAAAATAGCATCTACGGGACTTAGAAGATTATCAATGAAATTTAAAACAAATATTTTAGTAATTTTTATAGCAATAATAAATTTTGCATTAATAGGATACCTTAGACATATAATTGCAATAGATGGTAATGATAAAGCAATAATACAATATTGGATTTATTACCCTTTGATTATTATCATAAATAGTATTGTCTGGGTTATATGTAGAAAGACAAAATTGAATAAGCCATTAATTATAATAATTATTTTATTGATAATTCTTCACTTTCCATTGTTATTTACAATTTATTAGGTAAATGAAGGCTGGAAAAGTTGTTGAAGAAGGTTTTATTAAATATGACTCTCAAAGGATAAGCAGGATATGTACGTGATAAGTGTAGGATAAGAGTAGGATAAGTACGGGATACCAGAATAAAAAACTAAAATCAAAACAATTTCTAAAAATCCATTTCATTTTTCAATGATTACAAAGTATTATTTTTATAATACCAAATTTTATTACATTTGCATATAAAAATTAACATACACGACATGGAAAAAATTGATTTAAAAAAGGAATTTTCCGAATATTACACAGCTTCTTCAAAAGATATTAAAATTGTAACTGTTCCGGATTGGAATTATCTGATGATTGATGGGAAAGGTGATCCGAATAATTCGGCAGAATTCACAAATGCAGTTGAAGCATTGTACAGTCTTTCATATACAATCAAATTTATGTTGAAGAGAGGTCCCGAAGCTATAGATTATGGCGTAATGCCATTAGAAGGTTTATGGTGGGCAGACGACATGAATGATTTCATTGCAGGGAAAACAGAAAACTGGAAATGGACTATAATGGTCATGCAACCTGATTTTATCAATAAAGAGATTGTAGATAAAGCTATGGCTGGACTTATAGAGAAAAAAAATCTTATAAAATTACCTGAAGTCAGATTTCAGGACATGCATGAAGGACTTAGTGCACAGATTATGCATATCGGACCATATTCCGGAGTAAGTTCTACAATTCAAAAGCTGCATGATTATATTAAAGAAAAAGGTTATGTTATGAACGGGAAACACAGGGAAATATATCTTAATGATATGAAAAGGACTGCACCTGAGAAATTGAAGACAATTATCCGACAGCCGATAAAAAGAAATTAAAGATAATTTAAATTAAAACAAATTACCTATCTGATTTATAATAAATGCGATAGTCCAGGCAATCGTAGTAGAATAAGCAATTAACAGCAAAGACCATTTTAAATGTCCGGATTCGCGTCTTATTGCAGCTATTGTTGCTATACAAGGAATATATAGCATTACAAAAAGCAGGAACCCGAATGCCGATACAGGTGTGAGAAAATTTTCAGACTTATTCATTCCGGTAATATTTCGCTGATGCAGTAATTTTAGCTTTAATGATTCTGAATTTTCATCTGAATTACTATCTGCCTGATACATTATGCCAAGAGTACTGACAACTATTTCTTTTGCTACAGCCCCGCTAATGAGACTTACACCTATTTTCCAGTCAAAACCCAATGGTTTTAAAACAGGTTCTATTGTTTTACCGATAGTACCAATAAATGAATGTTCCTGTTGATCACTTTTCTTTTCAAGTTCAATGCGGTTTAATTCAATATTTTTTATTTTTAATATTCTATTGATTTGTAATGAATCTTTAGAGTTTTTGATATTAAATTTTGCGTTTTTTTCAATATTTACAATTTGTTGATTGTATCTTTCAGTATTAACAGTAGTTTTAGGAAAGTAACCCATTGCCCATATTATGATTGAAGCAGCAAGTATAACACCTCCCATTTTTTTCAGATATTCTCGTCCTTTATACCACATATGAACAGATGTACTCTTCAAGGTTGGAACTCTGTAGGGAGGTAATTCCATTACAAAAGGGACTTCTTTATTGCGAAACAGAGTATTCTTCAAAACAACCGCAATCATTACAGCCATCAGGATGCCAATTAGATAAACAACAAACAGCATAGTTCCGGGATTCTGAGGAAAGAAAGCGCCGATTATAAGAATATATATAGGTAATCTTGCACTGCAGGACATAAAAGGAATTATAAGCATTGTGAGTAACCTGTTGCTGCGATTTTCGAGAGTACGTGTTGCCATTATTGCAGGAACATTACATCCGAATCCCATTACAAGAGGAATAAAAGACTTGCCATGTAATCCGATTTTATGCATTAGTTTGTCCATAATAAAAGCTGTTCTTGCCATATATCCTACATCTTCCATTAATGAAATAAAGAAGAAAAGTATAAGAATATTAGGCAAGAAAATTATTACCCCTCCTACTCCACCAATAACACCATCTACAATTAAGTCTTTAAGGATGCCTGTCGGCATCCAATAATTTACTGCATTACTCAACAAATGGACCAATTTATCCATCCAGTTCATCGGATAACTTCCAAGTTTAAAAGTTGCCTGAAACATTATCCAGATAAAAAACAGGAAAAGAGGGAAACCGAATACTTTATGAGTCAGAAATGAATCTATTATCTCAGTTGTTTTGTTTCTCTTATCTTTACTCTCAGTAAGCGTTTCTTTAATTGCTCCATTTATGAAACCATATTTTGCATCAGTAATAATCGCCTCAGTATCTTCCTTATATATATTTTCCAGAATTTTAATTTGTTGTTGAGAAGCACTTAATATCTCATCTTTATTAAAGCATTCATAAATTCTGGTAAGACAACCTTTATCCTTTTCAATAAGTTTCAGCGCTAAAAAACGAGAAGAATATTTATTTAAAATATCATCGTTTTCAGGTATCTTAATCCTCTTCTGTATTATCTTTATAGCATTCTCAGTATCCTGTCCGTAATTTATATGTATATGACGAAGTGTAGTTGAAGTATCTTCATAAACCTCTATTGCTTTTCTGAATAATTCTTTAATTCCCGCTCCTTTATTACTGATAGTAGGTATAATTGGGATTCCCAACAGATTACCAAGTAAGTCGCAATTTAAGTTATCTCCTCTCCTTTCAAGTTCATCATACATGTTAAGTGCCATAATAACCTTAACATCCATATCTATTAATTGAGTTGTCAGGAAAAGATTTCTTTCCAGATTTGAGGCATCTACTATGTTGATTATTATATCAGGAACATGTTCCAGTATATAATGCCTGACATACAATTCTTCATGAGAATATGCGCTTAATGAATATGTTCCAGGGAGATCTATTATATTAAATTTATAATCATCCATCTCCAATACAGATGTTTTTGCTTCAACAGTAACACCGCTGTAATTACCTACTCTCTCATGCGAACCAGAAGCAAAATTAAACAATGTAGTTTTCCCAGCATTTGGATTACCGACAAGAGCAACGTTTATTGTTTTACCTTCCTTATTTGCAGCCTCTCTGAAATTCTCTTCTGAAAAATAACTTCCGTTTCCGTTAAATAGATTTACTTTCGGATTATTTATATCTGCAGATGCTTCTGCCGGTGTAATTACTTCAATTAATGATGCTTCACTTCTTCTTAAAGACACATCACAACACATTATTCTATACTCAACAGGATCCTTTAGTGGAGCATTTTTAACAACGCGAACTTCTTTTCCCCTCACAAAACCCATCTCCATTATTCTTTTTCTGAATGCGCCCCGGCCTCTTACCTTAGTAATAATTCCAACATCATTATTTTTTAATTCAGATAAAAGCATAATTATAAAATTATATAAGGGAAACGTATTGGCAATACATAAATTATCCCATTAGCGATTTATCCATTCACCATTAAAATTCCAATGTTCTAAATTATAGAAATATTAAGAATAAAATGACTATATTGATTGATAATAATTAACAAAAATAGCCTTAATAAAAGCTATCCATTCATTGAAACTAAAAATTCTTCGTTAGTTTTTGTAAATTTAATTTTATCAATCAGGAATTCCATAGCTTCAAGAGAATTCATGTCTGCAAGATGATTTCTGAGAATCCATATTCTTTGTAAAGTTTCTTTATCAAGTAACAGATCATCCCTTCTAGTTGATGATGCCACAATATCAATAGCGGGATAAATTCTTTTATTTGATAGCTTTCTGTCAAGCTGTAATTCCATATTACCTGTTCCCTTAAATTCTTCAAAAATCACATCATCCATCTTTGAACCTGTTTCAGTAAGAGCAGTCGAAATAATAGTCAGAGAACCTCCATTTTCAATATTTCTTGCTGCGCCAAAAAATCTTTTTGGTTTATGCAAAGCATTAGAATCAACACCACCTGATAATACTTTACCGGAAGCAGGGGAAACAGTGTTGTATGCTCTGGCAAGTCGTGTGATAGAATCAAGAAGTATAACGACATCATGGCCGCACTCAACCATTCTTTTGGCTTTTTCGAGAACGATATTAGCAATCTTAACATGCCTTTCAGCAGGTTCATCGAAAGTTGACGAAATCACTTCAGCCTTAACGCTTCTTGCCATATCAGTTACTTCCTCCGGTCTTTCATCTATCAGTAATACCATAAGATATGCTTCCGGATGATTAGCAGCTATAGCATTTGCTATATCTTTCAATATTGTTGTTTTACCGGTTTTAGGCTGAGCTACAATCAAACCCCTCTGCCCTTTACCTATTGGAGTAAACAAATCAATTATTCTTGCTGATAAAGGACAATCATGATGACCTGTAAGTTTAAATTTTTCTTCAGGGAATAATGGTGTCAGATAATCAAAAGGTATTCTGTCTCTTACAAATCCGGGATCTCTTCCATTGATTAATTCTACTTTAACCATAGGGAAATACTTTTCAGTATCTTTTGGTGGTCTTACAAGTCCTCTGACAGTATCACCTGTCTTCAAGCCAAACAATTTAATCTGAGTTTGGGATATATATATATCATCCGGCGAAGTAAGGTAGTTATAATCAGATGATCTCAAAAAGCCGTAACCTTCAGTCATTATTTCCAATACACCTTCTGCAGCAACTAAAGCATCAAGGTCATTGAATATATTTTCAACATTTCTGCGATCAAAATTATGACGTCCTTTTTCAAAATGGAGTTTATCAGGTCCATCCTGTTTTTGTTGTCCTTTATTGATCTTACCTTTAGGTTTAAAATTTATTCCTTCAGCAGGTGCACTTTGATCCTGAACAGTTTCAACAGGTTGAACAGTAACCTCTTTTATTTCTTTTTCTTTTTCAGGGATATAATCTCTTTCTACTATATCGTCTTCATTAGAAGAAAAAAGGTCTAACGCAAGTTTGTCAACGACAGGTGGTTTGTTTGTGTGATGAGGTCTGTTTTTACGATTTTCAGGGTTTAAAACCGGTTTATTTTGATTTGGTTCTTTTTTAAATTTTTCGTTTGTTCTGATTTGCTTTTTATGTTTAAAATTTTCGTTTTGATTTTCAACGTTGCCTTTTTCACTTACGGGTTCTGTTTCTTTCTCCTTTTCTAAAATGACAACATTTTCCTTTTCGATTTTATTTTCCTTTTCCTTTAATGAATTGTCATGTTCCTCAGATTTCTGATCTATCAGAATTGTATTTATAATACTTGAATTTTCTTCAGTACTTTCATTTTGCTGAATTTTTTCTGCCTCTTTTATATTTTGAACAAAAGCAGGTTCACTTTCAACTTTTGATATTTTTTGTTTTGTAATTATTCTTTTCCTCTTATGTTTAGAATTTGAATCCTCAGAATTTTCTTCATTATTTATTTCACTATTTAATTTAGGTTCATCTGATGATTCATTAGATTGCAATTCAAGAATTGTATTTATTAATTCCTGTTTTCTCAAAGATTCATAATTTGGAATATTTAAACTTTTTGCAATCTCTTTAAGATCACTTAAAAGTCTGTAAAATAAATCAGTTTTCTGGTACATGAAATTTTTTAATGATTATTCAAAAAAGGTTAATATTATTGTAGGAATAATTATTCCCAATTTTAATTTCTATATAGATTTTTATTTTTTCTTAAGAACGATATTGCTTCAGCCGTATTAAACCCCTGGACAATTAATTCTTTCTTCGTTTATATTATGGATTTTCAGGAAATTTTTGCAATATTACAAATTTTTAATTAAACAAATAAAATTTATTTTTGTTTTACAAATAAGAACGTAACTTTTCCCCTGAAATATAATACCAAATGATATTCAGTTAAAACTTTATCATCTTCTGTATCTTATTGAAATCCTTAGAAATAAAATGAATGAAATAAACTCCGTTAGATAAAATATCAAAATCAATCATTACTTTGCAATTATCTGAAACATCATTAAGTTTTCTTTCATATACTTTTTTCCCCATTGCATCATACAAAATAATATTTGCTGTTTTACAATCAAAATTCTTCATTATAACGGTTAATTTATTTGATTTAGGGTCAATATCCGGTAAAAATGATACAGAAGGTTCTTTTGATACACAATTTGATGAAATCATTCCCGAATATTTATATTTTCCATTAAAATCAGTTTGTTTCAACCTGTAAAATAAAGATTCACCCGCAGCATCTTTATCAACCAATGTATAGTTTATTATTCTGTTGCTGTTACCTGCACCTTTCACCATTCCTACTACTTTCCATAACTCATTATCAGTGCTTTTCTCTATCGTAAAATAATTGTTGTTTACTTCACTTGTTGTTACCCAGTATAAAGTCACCTTATTATCTTCACAAATTGCTTTGAAGGTCATCAAATCTATAGGCAAAGAAACCGTTTCCAATACTTTAACATTAATAGTCGATGTCTTTTCACAACCGAACGGAGCCACTTTAAGCGAATAATTACCTGAATCAGATAATGTTACATTATTTATTACCGGATTTATTTTTGTAGAACTCCAGCCATTAGGTCCACTCCACAGGTAATTATAATTAGGTAAACTGTCTGTATGAAACAAAAGACTTTGCCCTTCATAAACAGGACTATTTGAACTAATTACAGGACTTGGAGGATTAGGATATACAGTTATATTTGTTGAAACCGGTAAGCTTATACATCCGCTTACATTTACTATAAGACTATAAATTCCTGCATTTATTGTATTGGTAACATTATTTATTACAGGATTTTGTTCATTTGAACTGTAACTATTAGGGCCTGACCATGTATATGTAGCATTTGGATAGGTAGTTGAGGAAAGATATAATGAGCCTCCCTCGCATGGATTATTATTGACAACTGCGGGTTCAGGCGGAGTACGGAAATCAGAAAAATACCCATACCTGCAACCTGAATTAGAACCGCCATTAATAATACCCATATGAAAAACATCAGAGGTATTTGTTATTAAGCTGGCTTTTTCAACAGGTACTTTCAGTGTATCAAAATCTATATGACCGGCAAGCCATTGATTGTTTGTTCCGGGTACAGGGCTGAAAATAGAGGAAGGTATAAGTGTTGGATCTCCGTTTAATAAGAAATGCCCCTCACTACCTGCTCTTACAATCAGCATTAGGCCAAAAAATTCACTTGTTGACCTAGTAAAACCGATTTGTCTTGATCCTGTACATTCAATTGTAGGAAGAACAGGGCCGCCCAATTCACAACCAAACCCTGTATATTGCATGACATATATTGGATTATTAGCTTCAATATACACTGATGGAGTAGTTATATCATAAGAGAACACTCCTGTTTCATTCAGAGTTGCGACAGGAGTAGTCCCGCCATTAATATATATTGATGTATTATTCTGTGTTGCTACAATAACAGCTTTTTCATTTATCGGACTTGACAAAAAACCCTTTGGTACAATATACTTCTTCCCAATTATGTTTACAGGCACAATCTGATCACCTGTAAGATCATAACACACATCATCATTTACGGAATCATCATATTCTGTCACGGCAATCGGTTTAGTTGAAATAATTCTGGTTCCACCAAGATGTTTATTTGCAGCCTGGCTTGTTGCGACTCCTGACCAGGTCTGACCTTTGTTTAAAATAATAATAAATAATGCTCCGGCCAAATGTCCGACAATATTGTTTTTAGGCAAAATTGTTATTGCAGTATTATCTTCTGTTGCTACAATTTGAAATCCGGAATATGGTGTTGGTGTATAAGGTCCGTTTTTCCAAACATTCTGCGCAGGAATATAAAATTTGGTTCCTAAAGCATTTTTCCCTTTTAGCGAAAATATTTCAGGATTAAGACCACTTGATTTAACTTCATAATAAGCTGATATAAAATCTGTTGCTTTGATTTTTATTCCATAATTCAAAACAGTATTTGCAGGTTTATTCTCAATTATATCTATCGATGGTGTTAGATCTATTGATACAGTAGTATTTGCAGGTATATCTATATTCTTTATCACAAATGAAGGATTTGCAGGCTGAGATATCACTACGCTACTAGCTTTATTGGCTGTTGATAATCGAAGATATATAGGTCTGTCGGAATGCCCCTGTGTTACTTCAGGTGCGGCAAACCAAAATAGAGTATCCGTCTGTGCAAATAATCGAGATGTCATTATCAAAACTAACAGAATTGATAACTTTATTTTTATACCCATGATAAATATATTTATTGATTGAAAGAATAAATGATTGTCAAAATTACACAATTATTTTAATAAATTACATTTTATCATATTACTTCTTATATCATTTTCTCATGTCATTTTTTCTTTACCGGTATCCATAATTCTTCTTCTGAATCAGGATCATCATTTTTATACTTTTCTCCCATTACTGCGAAATGTGGTCTATTGTCCAATAAATATTCAGAATCAGGCAACCATGATCCGAAAATATACTGATAGGATTTTTCGCCCTCACTTGCAGGACCTTTATGTAAAAAAACGACATAAAGCCCATCCGGAATGATAATAGTTTGCATATCATCAGGGACAATATTAAAGTCGTTTACTTCTATTGCAGCCCATTTATCAAATTCTGCATCAGAATTAAAATTTTCAAAGAATTTTGATGAATAAATTTCAACAGAATACAGTTCATGACCAATATTATTTTTAATTTTTTTTAGCTCCGGCATAAAACTTTGCCATAACTCAATTGTTCTATTCACCGAAAAAGACATTCTGATACATTTACCTACAAGTTTCTTTTTCCTTAAAATTTCTATTCTTTGTTGCATCCTAAACTTTTATGTTTTTTAGAATTTTAATCCGTCTGAATTTTATTAAAATTAAAATGCATTTTAATAAAATCCACAATTTCATCCATAGCTTCAGTAGCCTCCTTAAACATTGGAGCTAATAAGGGATAACAATGAATCATACCAATTCCTTTTCTAAAAGAAATATCTACTCCAGCTTCCTTGGCTTTATAAAAAAACTTTTCTCCATCTTCAAACAATTCATCATCAACACCAGAATTAATAAATATTGGAGGCAATCCTTTTAAATCACCAAATAATGGAGATATTAACGGAATAGTTGCCGGATTATTCCCGACATAATACTTACTAAAAACTGTCCATGAATTTAAAGGAGCAACTGATACATTATTTTTTGTTTTATATGAATCACTTGAACAAGTCAGATCTGTCCATGGAGAGATTGCTACGGCAGCTAAAGGCAAAGAAATATTACGTTCTTTCAATGCAAGGAGTATCGCAAGACATAAACCACCTCCGGCAGATTCACCTGCAATTATAATATCCTTTGCATTAAATTCTGAAGAAAGTAACCATTGGTATATTTTTACAGAATCTTCTAATGCTGCAGGAAATGGATTTTCAGGCGCAAGTCTATATTCATACACTAAATTTTTCACGCCCGTTTTCAAAGCAAAATTTGAAACAAATCCCCTATGGTCATTACAGGAACCTGAGACATATCCTCCGCCATGAACGTATAAAATAACTTTCTTTAAATCTGATCCATCAGGAATTAACCATTCTGATTTGATCCCTTCAATTGTCTGTTCTCTAACTTTGATTTCTTTGGGTATTTTCGAATATTTAGATGCTCCTTTTTCGCATCGATTTCTAAATTCTGCAATAGAGGTATTAAAATCAAAAATTTCTTTTCTTAATTTTCCTGTAAAAAAATGCCTGTTTCTTATCAAGAAGTTGAATATCTTACTTTTCAGACTTGTCATTTAGATTTTCCTTATTTTTATTGAAATACGCCAGATCTTTAGGCTAACTTACTGTTAAATTTTACATTATACGCAATTTCGAGTAATTAAGTTACATTTCTTAATAGTCCCAACCCGAAAAAAAAACGAAACTTTGAAGCAATAAGTTACTATTCTACAACTAACTACCGCTTTATATAAATGATTATATGTAAATTAAGCAAACAATATTTTTACAAATTCTATTTTTTTGCTTCTTTAAGCAATAACATCATTTCATTTTTCTTATAATTCTTTGCCAATTTCAATGGCGTTTCGCCTATTAAGTTTTTCGCTTTTAAATCAGCACCATTATCAATCAGCAATTGAGCTATCAATTTATCCTCATTAGATTCATTTCCACGACACACACAGTGCAAAAAGCACAAAACTATATATATTATCTGAATCTGACAATTATTCTTCAATCACTTCCATGATTACTCTAAAACCTACTCTTGGATCCGGCAAATCAAATTTTTGAGATTTATCTATAGTGCATTCATCAAGAAAATTATCCCAACTACCTCCTTTTATAATTCCATTTTGAGTCATTTCAGCAACATTTCCTATAACATCGAAAATGCCCAATTTATTAGCTTTATAATGACCGGTAACGATTGTATGAAAGCCGCCATCAGAAACATAATCAGTTTTACCTGAGACATAATCCATAACTTTTATATTAGCAAGAGGAGTTTTATCATTTTCATATAAATAATTTCCATACCATGGAAGATTGTGTCCCAACAAAGGACTTGAAAGTTTTTTCCATTCTATTTCGGTTGGAAGACGGAATACTACCTTTTTAAATTTCTTTTTAGTTTGGTTATTATATTTGGTTGTAAGCCATTCACAATATAAATCAGCTGCTTCTTTCGTAACATTTACAACAGGATAATTATCATATGCCAGATGCCAGTGATACATATTAGTCATAGGTTCATTATAACTATTTTTGAATTTTACCAGCCATTGGGTTGAATCATACAAGCATTTCGAAAATTTATCATTCTGTTTTGTTAATTTTAAGTCATTCAAAAACTCTCTGTATTCAAAATTTCTTAACTCATGCTTTGAAGCGTATAGTTTGCTGCCGAATTTTACATAATCCTTATTAATATCAGGCAAACCACTTGATGATAAGCCAATATACAAAATACTTAAAACAGCCAATCGCATTAATAATCTTTTAACTTTCATCTTCAATATTTTTTAATTTAACATAAATTAAAACAATTATTTAGAATACATAAGTTATCTGGCTTATAGTTATATAAATAATATTTTACACCCCTTTCGTATAGAAGAGTGTATAAATATAATGGATATATTCAGCCAGATATAATTCTTTTTTTGATAATCCAAAACATTTTCTAAAAGTTATATAATAATCCAATTATATAGCGTGTATTTGCTACGTCTGAATTATAAATTACTTTACCATTAGTTAGATCAGTTGTTCCATAAGAAGCAAGAGTATACTCAACTTCAGCAGAAATGTTTATACTTCCGGTAATATAAGTTATTCTTGGTGCAAAACGATAAAGGTATTTAATATCTCCACCTCGTGTATAAACCGGTAAATTTGGTATTGCATTATTTTTATAACCATAATTTCTGGAATGTCCTGCAAAAACTCCTACCTGAATCTTTTTAGTGTTTGATTGAACATCAACCCAATATGCTGCTGTTAAAGAATTTGTATATGAAATATTACCATTTACTGAATCTATTTTTTTAACTGCATACCCTCCTAACATAGTTAAGTCATAGGCATTTTGAGCATATACAGCTTCAAGTTTTATAATTACTGGTTTAAATTTCAGTTTCATAAAAGCTAACGCTGAAATACTATTCACGGTTGCGTCAGATTTATAAATCTTTTTCTTTACCGATATATTTGTATAAGGCACAATTGATTTATAGTCAACACCTGCACCAAAGACATGTTCTGTTGAATCCGGACGATATTGAAATTGAAGATGAGCCATAGGGAGGCCTGAATTTCTTAGATATAAAGAAGAAGTTATAGCTTTAGGATCAATATTACTGGTAGGTCCATAACTGGAAAAATCTCTTTCAGAAGATAGAACACCTATTACACTAAGTCCATTAAAAATTTTTTGAGTAACCCTTAATTGTGGATTTCTTGAAAAAGGTTGAATTGGAGCTCCTGTATTAAAAGAAAGTGTAGAAGGTGAAACATCAGCAACAAACATTGGATGCCAGTACTGACCTATCATTAATTCTGTTTTAGACCAGTTAAATTTTGCATAAGCATGACGTAGACGGAGACCGTTAATATCAGCATCCGTATGCCCGAAAAATTCTGATTCAATAAAAGCAGAAGTTTTAGCATTCAGCACATCCGGACCGGAAATCTTACCATTCAGACGCGTTTGAATAGACAGAATGTTAAAATTATTTTTTTTATTTACATCATTACCGGCATTGTCTAAACTTTTATTTGAAGGAATAAGAAAAAAGTAACCTTCACGTGGAGCTGAATTATTTATTCTTGTGTCCATAAATACATCAGTACTGACATACCCACCGAACTTTATACCGAATTTCGATTCAGTTTTATCCTGAGCAATTGAAAATGAATAGGGAAACAAAACAATTTCAAGAAAAAGTAATTTTAATTTATTCATAATTGTAAATTTAGTTAGTTATTAATCACTGTTATCAAGAAAAAATTTTAAGAGACTGAATATTCAGACTCATTTGTAGAATTTAACTACAAAAAATAATCCATAATAAACAAAAGTAATTATTTTTTTTGACAACCAGTTTCGGATAGTTAATTTTTCTAACAGAAAATTCTCTTATTAGTAAATGCATAAAAAAGTATAATATAGATTATAGAAATATGCTTATTTAGTGTCAGAAAGAAAACACCCATTTTCTTGAAAGTTCAGATTCTTGGATTTTTATTTGACATACTATTTACTCAATTTTTGTTGATATATTTTGTTTTTACGAAAATCACGGCCAAAAATCACGCAAACATTTGAAATTATGCCAATTGTGCTATGGTTAGGACATACCTTTCCCTTGCTTGTCTTTGTATTCATAAATTTTAGTAGAAAAATAAACTAAGCGCTTTGTTTTAACTTATATTTTTTGTTTTCATCTTCTTTTTCCTGATTATTGCATTTCCCTTTTTTAGGCATGATTACTTTTTCTATTTCTTTTTCCAATAAGCTTTTATTGTTTTTATTGTAGAATCCTTTATCAAAACTCCAACTGCGTATTTTAAATAATGAGAGTAATCTATCTGCTATTGATCCTACTATTTCTGAGTCTGCCTGATGATCCATTATCCGGTAATCTTCTTTGCCA
>JAUZOY010000043.1 GCA_030706235.1 Bacteroidota bacterium
CTTAGATTGGGGATATTCTTTAGCCAATACTAATGCTGAGCTTAATATCCTGTGATCAGGTTTATCTTCTCCGAAAATTTTGGTAGTTGTGAAATCAGCCATATCATGCATAACAACCTTAAATTTGCCCTTTTTATTTCCTTCGATTGGCATCCATTCTCTCATTGTTTCATTTCCGGAAACACTGTCTAAAAATCTGATAAATTCTCTTGCTTCAAAATTCTTTATTTCATTTCCTTTTTTGAATGTATCAAGCTCTTCAAGTACAGTAATTGGTATTGCTATATAGTTATCTTCAAAGCTCTGAATTGAAGTGTGATTGTATAAAATCACAGACGTATCCAAAACAAAAATTTTCTTTGGATTATTATTGCCATTATTCTTCATGTTAATAATTTTAAATTTTAAAAATAAGCCGCAAACCTACAATTTTTTATCAATACTGTGAATAATAAAATTACATTTATTTTTATCAAAGATTTTGTGTTTGTTTTATTCACTTATCAATTGGTAATTTAGCCTTTTGTAGTGTGCTGTAAAAGTAAGTGAGGTGGTTGACGAAATAACAATTGATATTTTTCGAATTTTTACATTAATGGTTAAATTTAAGATATGTAGACTTGTAATACAATAACTTTACCGAAAATTGAACATATATTTCAGATAAAATGCATTATTAAAAAAAAGAATCCATCATGAATAAGATGGATTCTTTAAGTAAATTTTTAAAAGTCTATAGTTTATTTAAACTCTTTTAGATCTCGAAAGTATTACCGCTATTTAAGAGGTCATCAACACATTTATATTTAGATGTTTCTTTAGCATTACTTATTTGCTGCAGAAGAAGATCTTCGTAAGTAGGGTATTTAGCTGCCCTGATTACTCCGAGTGCTATTGGATAATATGGAGGAGCTATTCTTGCAAGCATCAGATGAATTCCAGGATCCGGTTCATTTTCATCATGTACGAGTATATCCTTTTCAGTACAGCCATTCTGACCTAAGGTGGCAACAACTAATTTAGTACCTTTAAGAATTAATCCTTTATCCCGGTTTTTACCAAATATCATTGGCTCTCCGTGTTTCAGTATTAATTGTACATCTTCTTTGTTTTCTTTTGGAGAAACAACTGCATGTACTTTATCATTGAAAATAACGCAATTTTCCAGAACTTCAATCAATGCAGTCCCTTTATGTTTTGCTGCGGCAAACATTAGTTCTGTCATTAATTTTGGATTATTATCTATAGCTCGTGCAAAGAAAGTTCCCTGAGATCCGATTACAAGTTCTCCAGGGTTGAATGGTTCTTCAATTGTACCCTGTGGTGAACTTTTAGTTATACTTCCAAAAGGTGTTGTTGGTGAATACTGTCCTTTGGTTAAACCATATATTTTATTGTTGAACATTATGATTTTAATATCCAGGTTCCTTCTAAGTATATGGATAAAGTGGTTTCCTCCTATTGCCATTGAATCTCCGTCACCTGTTGCAACCCATACACTAAGTTTAGGGTTTGATATTTTTACTCCGGTTGCAATTGCTGCTGCTCGTCCGTGAATACCATGAATTCCATATGTATTCATATAATATGGGAATCTGGATGAACAACCAATACCTGAAACTACAACATAATCTTCTTTTTTAACTCCGATTTTTGGAAATACATTTTCCAAAGAAGAAAGAATAGAGTGCGCTCCACATCCTGCACACCATTTTACCATTTGATCACTGACAAAATCCTGTTTTGTCAAATCTGTTTTTGTTTCTGAAATATCTGACATATTATTTTCCCTCCAGCAATTGTTTAAATTTTTCTGTTAATTCTGAAACCATAAATGGTAAACCTTGAATTTTGTTGTATTGTTCATATTTATATTCAGGGTACATCATTCTGAGATACATTATAAATTGTCCAAGATTTAATTCACAAACTACAATTTTTTTGAATTTTGATAAAACTTGTCCTGTATTTTTTGGTAATGGACTGATGTAGTTGAAATGAGCAAGACTTACTTTTTTACCTTGTTTTTGCATTTCTTTAACAGCTGTAAGAACTTGTCCGTATGTACCTCCCCAGCTAACAACAAGTAAATCGCCGCTTTCTTCTCCGATTATTTGCTGATCAGGTATATAATTTGCTACTCTGTTTACTTTTTCAGCTCTTAATTCACACATTAGTTGATGATTCATAGGTTCCTGGCATACATTACCATAAATGTTTTCTTTTTCAAGTCCGCCAACTCTGTGTCTTAATCCTTCTGTACCTGGTAATGCCCATTGTCTGTTGAGTTTTACTTCATCTCTCAGGTATGGTTTATAATTCGAATCATTAGCTTTTGCTAATGGTGGTTTGATTTCAGGTAATTCTGAAACTTTCGGTATTCTCCATAATTCGGCCCCGTTTGCAATATATCCGTCTGTAAGCAATATTACAGGTGTCATATGTTCCATTGCAAGTTTACATGCCAGGTATGCATATTCAAAACAATTAGCCGGGGTAGAAGCTGCCAGTACTATCAAAGGACATTCACCGTTCCTTCCGAATAATGCCTGTAATAAATCTGATTGTTCTGATTTTGTCGGTACTCCGGTGGAAGGACCACTTCTTTGTACATCTACTATTACGATTGGTAATTCAGTCATTACGGCGAGTCCCATGGCTTCACTTTTCAGTGAAAGTCCCGGTCCCGATGTTGTCGTTATTGCTAATGATCCTGTATAACTTGCTCCGATAGCTGAACATATACCTGCAATTTCATCTTCTGCCTGAAATGCTTTAGCTGAAAATTCCTTATAATGAGTAAGTTCCTGAAGAATTTCAGTAGCAGGCGTTATAGGGTAAGAACCTAAGTATAATTCTCTTCCGGAACGTTCAGATGCAGCAAGAAAGCCCCATGCGGTAGCTACATTACCTGTAATATTTCGGTATTTACCTTTTTTCATTTCTGCAGGTGGAACAAGATAAGTAGAACTTATAGCTTCAATAGTATCTGCATAATTGAAACCAGCTCTCAATACTCTTTTGTTTGCTTCTACAATAACAGGGCTCTTTTTAAATTTCTTTTCGATATATTCTTCTGTAGCTTTTAATTCCCTGTTAAATAAAAAATATAGCATTCCAAGGGCAAACATATTTCTACTTTTACCGATGGACTTAATATCGATTTCCAAACCGGCAACACTTTCTTTGGTAAATGTTCCAATAGGCGCTTTAATAAGATTATAATCACTTAGACTCTTATCTTTGAGAGGGTTGGATGTATACCCTGCTTTTTCAATTGCTTTTTCATCAAAAGCGTCAGCATCTACAATAATTGTACCTCCTAATTTTGTCCATTTAATGTTTGATTTTAATGCGGCGGGATTAAATGCAACTAATACATCTGCCAGATCTCCTGATGTGAAAATCTGTTTTTTTCCCAAATGAACCTGAAAACCGGAAACACCTGCTATTGTATTGTGTGGTGCTCTGATTTCTGCTGGATAATCAGGGAATGTAAATAAATCATTTCCCGCCAGAGCTGCTGTGTCAGAAAATAATGTACCTGATAATTGCATACCGTCTCCGGAATCACCGGCAAATCTTACGGTTACATCTTCCAGCTCAATTCTTTTTTTTTCTCTGGCCATAATTTTAATTTTTTAAAAATAAATTTAATAGCTAATCTTTTAAGGATTAATTATTTATGATTAATTTTCTATATTAATTATGTTTGCAAAGTTATATCTTTTATTAAAAACAAAGCGTTATTAATTTTTTTTATTAGGAATAAAACAAAAAAAAACTCAAAGACTTAATAGCCTTTGAGTTTCATAGTATTGATTATTAGTGAATTCTGAAAGAATTAATCTTGCAGAATAATTAATTAGTCTCTTCCTGCTTCTTTTCTTGCTTTTGCTTTAAGAACTGACATTGCATAATCCTTAATTTTTTCAGGAGCATCATATCTGAAAATTATTTTTCCTGTATTGGTTATGTCTTTCATCATATCCCATAATGCATTCAAAACAACAGCATTTACTTTTACATATGAGTCTCTTTCTTTAACTTTAGCTTTTAAAGCAATATTGTCTTCAATGATTGAATTATAAAGAAGGCCGATTTCTTTTCTTGCTTCATCTGAATATCCCTTGATTTGTAATGCAGCCAAGTGACTATCAACTAATTCAAGCATTTCTTTAACTTGTTCTACAATAGCATCCGTATCTCTGATATTGATGCTTTCTCTGATTTCTTTTAATTTGAAATCATCTTTGGTTAAACTTATAGTGTCACCGGCTTTTTTAAGATATCCTTCAATTTTATTTAAATATGGTCTTAGTCTGTCAACAGACCAGTTAAGTTTTTTAGTTATAAACTTAACATCTTCATTTATTTCGTTAGGAAATTTTAAACTTTCTAATTCAGCTACTTTTTTGTCAAAATCTTCAAGAAAATCCGAATTGAAAACTGATGAATAATTCTGGAATTCTTTTAGATCTCTGACATATGCTTCACGAACATAACCTGCAACTAAAGGTAATTCTTCGATTCGACAGGTGAATTTATATTGTTTACTCATGATATTTTTAAATATTTTTAAATTGTTTTTTAAAAATCGATGCAAATATAGTACAAATTTTTAGATTATCGTAAAAAAAATGCAGATTGAGTATAAGTACTTACTAACAAATATCATATTGTTTTGGTTAAAATAACTGATTAAATGATAGTTTTTGTGTATATGTGATAAAATACATATGATTTTGTTTCATTATAGCAGGTATTTTAATTTGTCTTATACATTATAACAGTCAGATTTGAAATAAAATAATTTAGAAATCAAGTGACAATGAAAAATAAAGCATTTTGTCTAAAATTTGTCCATCTTCAACACCCCATGCCCAATCTAACCTAATATAATATCCAAGAAGGCGGCTTCTGAGTCCGAATCCGTAGCCTGCTACTATCGGGTTTGTTTGGTTAATCAAAGTAACTTTTAAATAGCTTTCCTGATAAATTTTTTTGTGTAAAGCATTTTTTTCATCATATGGGTTTAGTCCATTCCAGGCAGAACCTATATCTGTAAAACCGACTACCATGAAATTATTTATAAAATCTGAACGGATAGGTCTATTGGCAAAATATTTGAATACAGGAAATCTAAGTTCTGAGTTGATTAATGCAAAGTTATATCCGTTACGGATATTTTGTGAAAATCCTCTAAGAGGTGTTGCAATACTTTGAAAGAGATATGAGATTGTTGGATCTATTGTTGCGTTATTTTCAAATTTAGGCTGTATCCAGTTATCAACTCCACCAAGATAATATAAAAGTTTCAATTTACTGATTGAAGTACTTGCAGAAAAACGATTAGCCCAAATAAAATTCCTATGAATCTTTAAATATTTTCTGAAGTCTATTCCCGCAACTACAAAGTTCTCTTTATCTGGCTCAATATGTTTAAAATATTCAGTAAATACTTTACATCTTGTCCCCGTCATAAGATTTAATCCCAATGATTTTGTGTTATCAAAAATGTATTCCAGTTTGGCATTTGCCCAATTTTCATAGTGATCGGGAATAACTAAATTATTTATATCTGCTGACATATGAACGAATTTATCATCCCTTATTCCTAATGTGCCTTTTATACAACTGATATCATTGAATGGATATTTTGTAATATAGCTGACTTCGTTTGTTTTAATTCGCAAATATTCAATAGTTGTGAAATTATCAAATCCCTGACGATGAAATACCCATTGATGATCAAGTCTGTTTTTAAGATTCTCAAATGAAAGTAAATATTCGTTATTTACTAAATCAAGGTTTAATCTTACACCTCCTGTAACTCTATAATCATCAAAGAGATCTGAAATTCCGAGTTTGAATAGTAAATTAAATCCCGGATTGGCAAAATTCAAATCTGAATTACCTGTATATCTCTGATATGCTGAGTTAAGGTAACTGAAATCCACCTGTCCTACAATCTGGTTGATAGAAAATCTCAGATCATAATTTCGTTGAATAGGAAGAATAAATTTACCGGATGTTTTTAACTCAGATTTTTTAACTATTGTATCTTGGGGTGCTTCTGTTATATATTTTTTTTCTGAATTTTTTATTTTGATATTATTTAATTTATCAAAAGTATAATCATTTATATTTATTCTGTTTGAATCCGGAATGTTTGTTGAATCTTCTTCATTAAAAATGATTTTAGGTGGTTTGATTTTACCACCATTGTAAACATGTTCATTTTTTTCAGGTTCCTGTTTGATAACAGATAATATATTTTTCTTTTGGTAGGTATCTTTCAGTATTACGGATGATAATTTTAATGCCGGCATTTTATCTTTTAGAAAAATATTATATAATCCATTATTATATATGACTTCGGCTATTTTATTCCCTACAGGATCGATATCCTGTTCTATAATATGTCGTTCATAATTAGTGACAGGAAAAGATTTGGGAAAATATCTGTAATGAACTGTTGTATCAATGTAGTTTATTGAACTATCTATAGACGAAATATATCTGTTGTAAATACCATTATTGTTAGAAAGAAACATATAGTAATTCTTATCATATGGTAAAGGATTTATTTCATCAGAATTTGGCGTATTTGTTAAACGTTGAAGTATTTTAGGATTAGAAGAGGTAATATTATACAGGAAAATGTCTTTGTTTTTATTACAAGGAACAGACAATTTCTCTCCGGTTTTCAAAGTATCATTGGTCCTGTTTGAAGAAAATATTATTTTTTGCGAATTATCCGTAAAATGCGGATTAAGGTCATCATATTCATCATTGGTTATCTGTTGGATTTCAAATGATGAAATATTATAAATAAAAATATCCGACTGTCCATCTTTTACTGCAGACAATACGAGTTTTTTCCCATCATCTGAATACGAAAAGTCGAGTATTTTATCGAAGTGAAAAAATTCTCTTTTAAATTTTTCTTTGGTTTTAATGTTGAAAAACCGAAGGATAATTTTCCCTTTTTCTTCAGTGAAAGAAGCCAGTAATTCACCTGAAGGATGCCATGCGATGAGAGGATATGAATAGTCTGTTGTCATATCTGAAGAAAAACCGCGTTTAAATAATTTTTTACGTTTTCTTTTTTCAGTATTATATGTCCATATTTTATATAATCCTGATTCATTTGTTGTATAGGCAATTGAATTACCTTCGGGATTTATTTTGACTTTGCCATAATATGGAAATTTCTTTAATTTGGGAAGTTTTATAAAATCTTTAGGGTTATTTCTAAGACTGTCTGTAGAAAAAAAATTGTCTGAATAGTATGATTGCCATTCGTTTACAAGATTATTAAAAGTGAGTCCTATTGTGTATATGAATCCGCTTTCAATGTTTTTACTGACTTTTGTAATGTATATAATATTGGATATTACCTGCTTGTTATATTTTTGTGCAATATAATACCATATAGAATGTCCTGCCAGAATAGCATCTTTTCCTGTTAGTCTATTGAATTTTCTGAAATATTTTTTATTTATTGCATCCCGTACTTTATTATCAATTGATATATTCCAGTCTTCACTAAGATATGAAACAAGTCCATTTATATACCAGTCAGGAAGACTTAAAAGAGTGGAATTTTTTATAACTGCTGTAAGAGTCGTTCCATATAGCATCTGGTATATCATAAGTTGTGCAATTCCTGCACGTATTTGTTTCTGCAGGTTTGCATGATTACCATCAAAATAAATAAAGATCTTTGTATCTATAATATTGGCATATCCTCCTGTATTATATGGTTCATTATTTACAAATCCAATATTGCTCTGGCGAAGTTCCGATTGTTTATTGTATATAATAAATTCAATTCTGCAATCAAGATTAAAATCAAAAAGTTTTTCAAATTCATTTAATGTCTGTTGTGCATATTTAGCTGTATAAATTGCGATGTTTTTTCCATCTTTTGTGAAATAAGTATCAAATCTTTCGAATTTATAATAACTCCAGAAAAAATCGTTGTACTGTACCCTGCTTTTCCCGAAAGTCATCTGTGAACCACTATAAAATTGCGCTTCAGCAGTCGATTTAATGATAATTAATAAAAAAATAAATATAACTATATTTAAAAATCTCTTCATCCTTGATTACGCATTATGTTTTACGCATTCATTCATAAAGTTTTCTGTCTGTAATTTTTTTATCAATAAATTCAGTCGTACCCCCTGCTTTTCTTGCTTTTTCCCAAAAAAGCACAGCTTTATCAATTTCATTAAGTTTAAAAAGGATGTCTCCGTAATGTTCTAATATAGTACCATTTTTTTCGCCACCGTTTGTCATGGCTTTATCTTCCCATATTTTTGCTTCTTTAAATTTCCCTTCTATGTAAAGTACCCATGCGTAAGTATCAAGATAGGAATCATTTTTAGGTTCGTTATCAACAGCTTTTCTTGCCATATTTTCTGCTTTGTCGAGGTCTTTCTTTCTTAGTGATAGATAGTAACTGTAATTGTTTAGAACATAAGAATTATCTGCGTCGATTTTTAGTGCATTCTGATAGTTTTCGTCTGATTTGTCATATTCTTTTTTCTTATTATAAATATCACCAAGGAAAGTATAAAATTGAAGTTGAAGATTTTTATCAAAGGATGATAATTTCAGGCCTTCATTAAGGGAATTTATCGCTTCTTCTAAATTATTAAGCTGGAAGTTGGATGAGCCGTTTAATAAATATAGACCTGGCTGGAGAGGAAATAAATTTATAGCCCTTTTACTATCATTTTTTAATGCAATATTATCACCTAATTCTGATTCTGTATACAGAAGTTGTTCCCATACCATATATTTACTACTGTCGAGTGCTATTACTTTCTTAAATTCATCGCGTGCATCAGTTAATTTCTTATCTCTGTAAAGGAAATCACCATACATTGAGTGCGCTTTGGCTTCATGTGGATGAACAGTTACAAGTATTTTTAAAAGTTCATATGCCTGATCTTTTAGTTCAGTATATTTATCCGTGACAACAAAATATGAAAGCAAAATATTTATTTTGGTATCTATATCAAGCTCTTTTCTGGAAAAAGCAGATTTAAGTTCATCAAATGCTTTATCTTTTTGCCCTTTTTGTTTGTAATAGTTGGCAAGAGAAAGATGTACAAGACCATTGTTCGGGTCTTTCTCCAAAATTTTATTATAAATTTCATAAGCTTTTTCAGGAGAATTATTATTTTGGTATAATTCAGAGAGTATATTCAAATATTTCAACTCCTTAGGAAATGCATTAATTAGTTTTTCAACTTCTGAGATAGCATCTTTTAATTTGTTTAATTTGAGGTAAATCTGTTCTTTCTGAATAGAAATTTCTTCTGTTATGCCTATCCTTTTTTCAATAAGATTGTAAACTTTTATAGCATCTGTATATTTACCTGAATATAATAATTCTTCTGCCCATTTATAATATAGTTCGATTTTTTCAGGATTTTTCTTTATTATTTGTTCATAGATCAATGCCGCATTCTTATATTGTTTGTTTTTTTCATACAGGTCAGAAAGTTGAATTTGATACCAAATATTATCTTTTTCAATTTCTACTGCTGATTTAGAAAGGTTTAAAGCTTCTTTATATTTTTTTTGAATGGTATAAATATTTGCAAGTTCATACATACATGCACTGTTGTTTTTATCCATTTTCAGGCATTTATTGAAAATAGTAGCCGCATTATCAAGGTTTCCTAAAAGCTTTTCCTTTACTCCATTAACATAATTATATGCAAGAGATACACCTTTAGAGATTGTCGTATCATTATGGCTCTTTTTTAATGAAGGATTTGTAATATTTTTCAAAGAAGAGCATGATAAAAAGAGAATTACATTTATTAATAAGAAAAATTTTGAAATATTTTTAAATAGCATATTAATTAATAATATTCGTGTCAAATGTTTAATACAAATTAAAACACAAAAGTAATCAATATTATTATTCTTTATTTAATTTCATGTAAGTACTCTTTTTGTTAATTTACTAAAAATAAATCATAAGACTTTTAATACTATGGGTTTCTATTAAATATTTTTATAAAATTATTCATTTAAATTTTTTAGTAATAAATGAGATTATATAAAGCATTATTAAAGGTAGAATGTATGGAATCATAGTCGAAGATGTTAAAAAAAAATTATTGATCTGGTTTAAAACTTATAAAATTGTTAATTTTTATTTGTATCTTATTTTTTCTTTGTATATTTGCAAAGCGAAATAAAAAACGTTCTTTAACTTTAAAAGGAAAATAATATAAAGATATATTGCGGGGTGGAGCAGTGGTAGCTCGTTGGGCTCATAACCCAAAGGTCGTCAGTTCGAGTCTGGCCCCCGCTATTAAATTATTAAATTTTGAAAGCTGTATTTTATTATACGGCTTTTTTTTTGTAATTTTGTCGTTTAAAAAATTTAAATTTTATATAACATGGAAGAAAATCTACTTGGAATAGGATCCAGAGTAAAACATCCTGAATTTGGTGTAGGGGTCGTGATACAGGTAAAATCAAATTCTTATGTAATAACATTTATAGAAGCAGGGACAAAAGAAATTCTTATATCCTATGATAAATTTGAAATTATAGATGCTATTGAAGCAGACAGTGATCTTGTTAGTTTTCATGAAATTGAAAGAAGTCTGATTCAAATACTCCGAAAATTTTCAGATATTCAGGAACCTGTTCAGATGGGTAGTAAATGGATGGGAGGTAAAATTATTTTGCAACCTGGAGGTAAAGATTTGAAAGAGAAAGAAATTCCGATTGATGCTTTTTTCCATAAAATTGTAATGGTTCGCGACAGGCTAAGAGTGCTTGAGCAAAGAGTGAATGCGAGTAATCTGAATGATGAAGAAAAATTAAATATTCAACAATATATTACCAGAATATACGGTAGCCTTACTACCTTTAATGTCCTTTTTAAAAATACATCAGACTTTTTTGTTGGTGAAAAAACAAATTAATAGTTTAATACCAATCTCTTTGAAGCTTAAATATTCATTGAGAAAATTAAGAAGTAAATTTATTTACATCCTTATTTATATCCTGATATTATTTTTTTTCTCTCAATGTAGTTTTGAAAGAAAAGTAATAAAACAACCTATTAAAGAACAGGGAATTGATTTTGTATTTACTCATCTAAAGCAAAATGAGCTTAAATATGAATGGTTAAATATAAAATTTACTGCTGACATTCTGATTAATAAACAAAATCATTCTTTAAATGGAACTATAAGGATAAAAAAAGATAGCATTGTATGGCTTTCTCTTTCACCTGCTTTGGGTATTGAAGCATTTCGTGTTTTAATTACGAATGATTCTTTAAAAATGTTAAATCGAATTAACAACACTTATCTTTCTACTAATTTCAGATTCATTTACGATTTTTTTAAAACAACTCTCGATTTTGATATGCTTCCTGCTTTTATTACAGGGAATGATTTTCCTTATTATGAAAATGATAAATTTAAAATATCAATAGATAATCATAAATATCTACTAAGTACAGTTGGTCGTCGTAAACTAAGAAAAGTTGCTAAACTCAATGAAAATCTTAAGGTTTTGATTCAAAATATTTGGTTAAGTCCCGAAACTTTTAAGATAAATAGTATGTCTATAAATGAAATTGATAATAATAAAAAACTAATAGCTTATTATAGTAATTTTAAAGTTATCGAAAATCAATTATTTCCACATTTGGTTAAAATTGAAATTTCAGGGAAAGATAAAATTAATATTAATTTAAAATACAATAAGGTAATAATTGACGAAAAACAGGAATTCCCTTTCAATATACCTGAAAAGTATTCAAGAATAGAAAAATAAAATGCTATTTATTTATCTTTTTTTCAAAAGTTTATTTTTTAATAATATTTAAAAATTTTCTTTACATGCAACTATTATAAGATAATTATTATCTTTGTGTTTAAAGTAAATTTTTTTAACCTATTTATTATTATTTCTTTTGTTTGTTTTTAATGAGTTGATTGTAATGTTTTTATAGTCAGGTGGTTATATTTTTTTGATCTGAATTTAATTTTAAAGTTATATCTTATAGGTTTGAATAAATAAAAATACAATTTATATGAAAATTAAAATTTATACTTTTTTAATCGTTTTTTATTTTTTAATTTCTAATCTTTTTGCAGGACAAATTTCAATAAATAGTGCTCGTGATATTGCCAGAAAATTATATTATGAAAAAACAAAAACTGATTTTAATAATATTATTTTCAGTAATGAATATGCAATTAAAAATGGGAATACAATTGTTTATTATATTTTTAATCTTCAAAATGCTAAAGGATTTATTATTATTGCTGCAGATGACCGGGTTTCGCCTGTTCTCGCCTATTCAACAACGAGCTCTTATAATCCTGCAAATATGTCTCCAGCTTTTTATACATTTACTCAAAGTTATAAAAATCAGATAACTAATGTTATTCAGAATAATATTAAAAGTTCATCTGAAATCAACAATTTATGGTCAAAATATAAACAGAATGAAAAGGATTTTATAAATTCAGTTTCATATCAAGTCCTTGGATCATCGGTTGCTCCATTATTAGGTGTAATTATGTGGGATCAGGGGCTTGGGTGGAATAATAATTGTCCTGCTGATGTTGATGGCCCCGGTGGACATGTTTATGCCGGTTGTGTGGCTACTGCAACTTCTCAGGTTATGAAATATTATCATCATCCTGCTAAAGGCACAGGTTCTTTTTCATACACAAGCGCCAATTATGGGGTATTATCGGCTAATTTTGCCGCATCAACATATGATTGGGCTAATATGCCTGATGCTTCTTATAATAATAATATCAGCCAATTGCTTTATAATGTTGGTGTTGCTCTTAAGATGGATTATACAGCAGATGGTTCTGGTGCATATGATCAACAGGTAAAACAGGCATTGGCAAATTATTTTGATTATTCACCAAATATCTCATATATTGAAAGAGCTGACTATACAGATCAGGATTGGATAATTACAATTAAAAACGAACTTGATAATGCAAGACCTGTTATATATGGCGGTCAGGACACTACTTATGGCGGTCATTGTTTTGTATGTGACGGTTATGATGCATCAGATTTTTTTCATATTAATTGGGGATGGAGCGGAGGAGGAGACGGCTATTTCAATCTGAGTAGTCTTTGTGTTGGAAAATATAATTTCAATAGTGATCAGGATGCAGTTATAAATATTTATCCTTCATCTAAAAATGTACCTGTTAGTAATTTTAAATCTGATATAAATTCTATTACATCAGGAAATTCTGTTCATTTTTTTGATGTTTCTTCAAGTGCCCCAACATCATGGAATTGGTATTTTCCCGGAGGTTCTCCTGCATATTCTAATCAGCAAAATCCGGTGATAAAATATAATACTCCCGGAATTTATCCTGTTTCTCTTATTGCTTCCAATTCAAAAGGTGCCGGAATTAATACTGTTAAAAATGGCTATATTTCCGTTTATAAGCAACCTAATAACACATGTATTGTGACTACGGTGGATACAGATAATGTATTCCGGTTGGGGATAACAAATTTTCAATTGGGTAATATTAATAATAGTTCAGGTGGTGCTATTGAGGATAAAGGATATAAAGATTTTTCAGGAATTGCGTCAACAACCCTTAACCCGGGGCAAACATATCCTTTATCAGTAATCGTTGGCCCTTATATTAAAGAAAATGTTAATGTATATATTGATTATAATAACAATGGCGTATTTACTGATGCAGGTGAACTGGTTTATACCGGTACCGCTTTCACAAATACAATTACCGGAAGTTTTACAACCCCTGCAACTCCGACTTTTAATACTTTGCTAAGAATGAGGGTGATATCGGATTATTATTTGAATACTATCGGTCCTTGTATATCACCTGAATACGGACAAGCCGAAGATTACGGTGTTTATTTCCCTTCGTCTGCAAAACCTGTTGCTGATTTTGCAACTTCAAATACAACGGTTAATGCGGGTGATAAAATTTGTTTGATAGATTTGTCCTCTAACTCTCCGACATCATGGCAATGGACCATTACTCCGGCAACATACACTTTTATTAACGGAACAAATGCTAATAGTCAAAATCCACAACTTTTTTTTAATGCAAAGGGTACATATACAATTACTTTGCAAGCTACTAATGCAAGTGGATCAGGAATTAAGACAATAAACAGTTATATTACAGTAAATCAAACAGCGCCTATCGCTGATTTTACTACAGATAAAACTGTAATTAATACAAATGCCAGTGTCAGTTTTAGTGATCTGTCCTCAATGGCTCCTTCATCATGGCAATGGACTATTTCTCCGTCAACTATAACGTATTTGAATGGAACTAATTCAAATTCACAAAATCCTGTTGTAAAATTTAATAATTCAGGAAATTATACTATTACACTTCAGTCTTCAAATTCTATAGGAAGTAATACAATAACTAAAACTGAATTTATTCATGTCATGGTAAATCCATCATGTTCTACTACAACTGTATACATAAATAATGACTATGGTATTGGAATCCAGAATGTAAGATTAGCATCACTGATATGGAATTCCGGAGATACAAGAGCTGATTCTATAATTTATGGTGGCAAAGGTTATATGGATTTCTCAAGTTATGCTAATACTTCTCTTTTGCCAAATACTACTTATAGTGCAACAATTACTGTTGGATATTTTTATAAAGAAAAAATAAAAGTTTTCATTGATTATAATAATAATGGCGTATTTACAAATCTTGGAGAAAATATTTATTCTTCACCTTCTCCGGAATTTGTTCATACATTTTCTTTTACAACACCTTCCAGTCCGGTTACAAATACATACTTGAGAATGAGGGTCGTTAGTGATTATAATAGTGTTCCTGGTTCATGTGGTAATCTTAATTATGGACAGGCTGAAGATTATGCTGTTTTTTTTCCTGCTGCATGTACATCTCCTGTAGTTGCTGTTACTGACCAGACAATTTGCTCAGGAGCATCTGCTAATTTAACAGCTACAGGGGCAAATGCTTACTCATGGAGCACAACAGCAACTACAAATTCTATGACAGTTAATCCAACAATAACTACCACCTACAAAGTAACAGGAACAACAAACGGTTGTACAGGTACGGCAACAGCTACCGTAACCGTAAATTCATTACCAAGTATAATAGTTAACAGTCCGGGTATTTGCAGTGGAGGAAGCGCTACTTTAACTGCTGCAGGCGGATCCACATATTCATGGTCTACAAGTGCTACAACTAATCCGATAACTGTTAGTCCAACAACAACTTCTACTTATTATGTTACCGGTACTGATGCTAACAGTTGTAAAAATACTGCTCAATCTGTTGTTACAGTTGCTTCAGCTCTTACTGTTACTGTTAACAGCCCTGTTATTTGTAATGGTGCAAGCACAACACTTACAGCTACAGGTGCTACTACTTATTCATGGTCTACAAGCGCAACAACCAACCCTATAACAGTAAGTCCGACTACAACTACTACTTATAAAGTAACAGGAACTACAAGCGGTTGTACAGGTACTGCAACAGCTACTGTAACTGTAAATTCATTACCAACTATTACTGTTAACAGCCCGGGTATTTGCAGTGGAGGAAGCGCTACTCTAACTGCTGCAGGCGGATCTGTATATTCATGGTCTACTTCACAAACTGTAAACCAGATTACTGTAAGTCCAACATCAACTTCTACATATTATGTTACCGGTACTGATGCAAAGAGTTGCAAAAACACTGCTCAATCTGTTGTTACCGTTGCTTCATCTCTTACGGTTACCGTAAACAGTCCTTCAATTTGTAGCGGAGCTTCAGCTTCTCTGACAGCTACAGGAGCAAATGTTTACTCATGGAGTACAACAGCAACTACAAATTCAATAACAGTTAACCCAACAATAACTAC
>JAUZOY010000044.1 GCA_030706235.1 Bacteroidota bacterium
AATTCTTTCATTATATTTGTAGTAAGATAGGAAAATTTAGATTATTTTTGCAAAAATTTTAATCAACTGCTTACATGTTTGAAGAAGACGAAGAAAATCTCGAGAATAATGATTTTGAGGAACTGATTGAACGATTTGAGGAAATGCTGTCTGAAAACAAGCAATATTTCTTTGATGTGACTGATTACGAGTATATAATTGATTATTATTATAATAAAAATAATATCAATAAAGCATTAAAGGCAACGAAATTAGCAAATATTCAATATCCAAATTCCTACATTTTCCTGTTAAAAAAAGCGCAGTTATTTGCTTCGTCAAATAAGGCAGAAAAGGCATTGGATATATTATCTCAAGTTGAGATGATAGAGCCTCTTAATCCTGAATTATTTCTGACCAGAGGTGCGATTTTTAGTCAACTGAAGAGATATAAAGAAGCTATTGAAGAATATAATAAAGCTTTAGATGATGCAGATGCTCTTGATGAAATTTATTGTAGCATTGCAATAGAATATGAAAATCTTGGAAATTATAATAAATCTATTGAATATTTGCATAAAGCTCTTAAGATAAATAACGCAAATGATATAGCACTTTATGAGTTAGCTTTCTGTTATGATGTATCAGGTCGGGTAGAAGATAGTATAGAATACTATAATAAATTTCTTGATGATTATCCATATAATGAGATTGCCTGGTATAATCTTGGCATTGCATATAATGATATGGAACTTTATGAAAAGGCAATAGATGCATATGATTTTGCTCTGGCAATCGATGAGAGTTTTGTTCCTGCAATTTTTAATAAAGCGAACACACTTGCGAATCTCGGAAAATATGAAGATGCAATAAATGTATATAAAGAAGCTTTTCAATATTCGGAAAATGATTCTGTAACTTATTTGTATATAGGTACATGTTATGAAAAACTCGAGGATTTTGATAATGCAATGTTCAATTATAAAAAAGCAGTTGAAATTGATCCGGAACTTGGAGATGGGTGGGTAGGTATTGGAGTTGCTCTTGATGGCCTGATGAAACTTGAAGAAGGCTTGCATTATATTGATAAAGGTCTTAAAATTGAGCCTGAAAATCCAGATTTTCTATATATTAAAGGTAATGCATTAAAAAAACTCGGAAGGTATGATGAAGCTGAAAAGAATTATCTTGAAGCAATCAAGCAGCAACCTGAAACGAGTGATGTTCATTTAGACTATGCTGAGATGATGTATGAAACCGGAAATTCAGATTCTGCAATTAATATACTTTTTGAGGCAACATCAAACTATACAGATAATCCCGAATTGTATTATATGCTTGCCGGATATCTTTTCCTTAAAGGTAGAAAAAATGAAGCACTTAAACAATTTGAAAATGGATTATTTTATGCAACGGATGAATATTCTATGATATTTGAATATGTACCTGAGCTGATAAACAATCAACAAATTATAGATTTAATAGAGTTTTATTCTAATCTTAATAAAAACAATAAATAGATGAACTTTAATTTGCCATATTTACCTGAGAGAACTATTAAGCCAAGAGCTTATGGAATAAACATGGTTATGGATAAGGGATTAAGTCTTAAAGAAGCAGAAAATTTAGTTTCTGTTAGTTCTGACATAACAGATTTTATAAAATTAGGTTTTGGAACTTCAATAATCACTAAAGATCTTGAAAAGAAAATTGAAATATATAAATCGGCTAATATAAATGTTTATCTTGGAGGTACTCTCTTTGAGGCATATATAGTCAGAAATATGTTTGAAGATTATCTTCGTCTTCTCGATAGACTTAAGATAGAAGTTGCTGAAGTTTCAGATGGTTCTATAATTATGGATCATGATGTAAAATGTGAATATATAAACAAAATTTCAAAAAACAGATTGGTTCTTTCAGAAGTAGGTTCAAAAGAAGCCGGAATTCTAATAAGTTCAGGTAAATGGATTAGTATGATGCAAAAAGAATTACAGGCTGGTTCCTATAAAGTTATTGCAGAAGCAAGAGAAAGCGGCAATGTAGGAATATATCGTCCGAGTGGGAAAGCACATGTAAGTTTGGTTGATAAAATTCGTTCTAAGGTTGATAATGAAAATATTATCTGGGAAGCACCTTTGAAATCTCAGCAAGTTTGGTTTATTAAGTTAATAGGTGCTAATGTTAATCTTGGTAATATCCCGCCAAATGAAGTTATACCTCTTGAAACTCTAAGACTAGGATTAAGAGGTGATACTTTTTTCAATTTTGTTCCAAGTGAATTACTTATCCATAAACAGAAAATAAATAAATAAATGTCAGATTTTTTTCACTTAATTATCAATCTTATTCTTCACTTAAAACCAACTCTTGATGAATTAGTTATTACTTATGATACATGGACTTTTCTGATAATTTTCTGTATAGTTTTTTGCGAAACAGGTTTGGTAATAACTCCATTTCTTCCTGGAGATTCTCTTTTATTTGCTGCTGGTGCTATTGCTGCCGGAGGAGCTTTAAGTCTTCCTGTCCTGCTAATAGTTTTACTGTGTGCTTCTTTTGGCGGGGATAATAGTAACTATTTTATAGGTAGAATTTTAGGTCCTAAAGTCTTTGTAAACGACTATAAATTATTAAAAAAGGAATATCTTAATAAAACTCATGCATTTTATGAAAAACATGGAGGAATTACTATTATTATAGCTCGTTTTATACCCATTATCAGAACTTTTGCTCCATTTGTTGCCGGTGTAGGAACAATGAATTATTTTAAATTTATAAGCTTTAGTATAATTGGTAATTGTCTTTGGATTTTAATTTGTGTGTTTTCAGGCTATTTTTTTGGAAATATACCTTTTGTTCAAAAAAACTTTGAACTGGTAGTTGTTGGTATTATTCTTGTCTCTTTAATGCCACCAGTAATTGGAGTTATCAGACATAAATTAATTAACAGATGAGAATTTTCGGACTGATCGGGTACCCGCTTTCCCATTCATTTTCGCAGAAATATTTTAATGATAAATTTCAAAATGAGGGTATTACTGATTCTGATTATAAATTATTCCCTCTAAAAAATATTTATGATCTCAGATCTTTATTGACATCTGAACTAATAGGTTTAAATGTAACCATACCATATAAAGAAAAAATTATTCAGTTTCTTGATGATATTGATCCTATAGCAGATGAAGTAGGTGCTGTAAATACAATCAAGATAAAATACGAATCAGGTAAATATATATTAAAGGGATATAATACAGATGTTTATGGGTTTGAACAATCGATTAAACCTCTTTTAAATATTCATCATCAGAAAGCTTTAATCTTAGGTACTGGAGGTGCGTCAAAAGCAGTTTATTATGTACTAAAAAATATTGGAATAGAATGTCTATTTGTTTCAAGGAATCCCCAAATGAATAACAGTATATCTTATGAAACATTGAATAAGACAGTTATAGAATCATTTAAACTTATTATAAATACTACTCCATTAGGAATGTATCCGAATATTAAAGAAGTACCCCCGATTCCGTATGAATTTCTATCCGAAAACCACTTTCTTTATGATTTAATTTATAATCCTAAAGAAACATTATTTCTTCATGAAGGGAAAAAAGCAGGTGCTATTATTCAGAATGGATTAAACATGCTTTACTTTCAGGCGGAAAAAGCATGGGAAATTTGGAATGAAGAAAGTTAAAAGCCTAATAATTTATTTACTTTGAATAATTCATTAATGAATTGTCGTCAATTCTGTTAAGGCCTTGTATAGCCTTGTCATAATTAACTCTTAATGCTAATGCTTTTTTGTAATCTGCTTTTGCGTTAGGATAGTTTTTTATTTTTTCATAGGTATATCCCCGGTTATAATATGCTTCAACATAATTATGATCGCAATTAATTGCATTTGTAAAATGTCTTATAGCTTCCTGATATTTATTTAGATATATAAGATTAATATACCCAAGATTATAATGTGCGAATTTATTCTGTGGAGAAATCTGTAGAATATTCATATAACAATCAATGGCTTTGTTTATTTGATTATTGTTCTGATAGAAAAGTCCTAATCCATATAAAACTTCAATGCTTTTAGGATTAATATTAAGAGCACTATTGTAATAATCGATTGCCAATTTATTTTTTTTAGCTGAATATATCTTTGCAAGCATTAGATTTGCATCATAATAATCAGGTTTTTGCTCAATAGCAGTTTTAATATTTTCTATAGCTTTTAATGTATCTCCTTTTTCTTTATAGACCATTCCGGAAATAAAATATGCTTTGGGAATAATTTTATATACTTTAAGTGCTTTATTAATATTATCAAGAGTATTATTATAGTCTTTTTCATAATAATATAATTCTGCAATTTTGGTATAAGCATCAATGTTTTTAGGATCAATATAAATAGCTTTTTGAAGTGCTAATTTTGCTGATGCTCCCTTTTTTATACTAAAATAAACATCTGAGAGTGTTATATAAAAATCTGATCTGGTTGTATCTCTTATCAAAGCTCTTTTAATATCCTGAAGAGCAGAGTCAATTATATGTTTTTGGATATAAATCTTTGCTCTTTCATTATATAATATTGCATTCTTAGGATCTTTATTTATCTGTTCTGTAAGTTTGTTTAAGGCCGCATCATTAATCATAGAAGTTGAGTCTTTCTCATTTTTCTTAACTTCACCTTTTTTATTCATACATGAAACCAAAAATAGCATTGAGAAAACTACTATCCACAATAACCCCAATATCTTTCTCATTTTTAAAATTTTATCATTATTTATTTTTATCTGTTAAATTATGCCATTAACATATTGTTTCTTTGTAATTAATATTTCATTAAATGATGTTACAATATGCTAAATGTTAAATTAAAAGTGTAAAATATTTCATTTGTTATTAAATAAAGTCATAGTTCTTTCAATTCCTATTGTTGCAAATGATTTGATCATTTCAGCTGCACGATCAATTCTTTCAGGTAAAATTGTTTCTTCGGTATGAGTAAATTCTCCAAGTACATAATCAATTTGTCTTCCTTTAGGAAAATCATTTCCAATTCCAAATCTTAATCTCGCAAATTCATTAATACTTAATGAATATATAATATCCGATAATCCGTTGTGTCCGCCATCATTACCTTTGGGTTTAATCCTTGTAGTTCCAAGAGGCAGTGCAATGTCATCACATACAACAAGTAAATTTTCTATTGGGATTTTTTCTTTTTGTAACCAATAATTAACTGCTTTTCCGCTTAGATTCATGTAGGTAGTTGGTTTAATAATGACTAATATTCTTTGCTTATATTTCATTTCTGTAACAAAAGCATGTTTATCAAATTTAAAATTAAGATTATTTGATTTTGCCAGATGATCGACTATTTTAAAACCAATATTATGTCGTGTATTTTCATATTCTGCACCTACATTTCCAAGACCTGCAATAAGATATTTCATTTTATAATTTAAAAAAAAGGTATAAAGTAAAAAAACACTACTCTATACCTTTTATTATATATTATTGGATTTTATTTAGCCGGTTCGCTGGTTGCTGCTGCAGCTGCTCTTGTAGCAATAACTCTAACTACAACTGCATTTGCAGGGTTCAATAATTCAATATTATCAACATTGATTTCTGAAATCTTTATCATATGACCAATATCAAGTTTATCGATATTTACTTCAATAAAATCTGGTAAATGCTGAGGTAATCCTTTGATTTTAAGTGTTCTTAGTTTTTTCTGTAATTTTCCACCTTTCAAGACCCCTGGTGAAATACCTGCGACTTTAACAGGTACATCAATCTTTACTGGTTTGTCAGGGAAAATTTCTAGAAAATCTAAATGAATTATTTTATCAGTAACAGGATGAATCTGAAGTGCCTGTAATATAGCATTGTGCTTATTACCGTCAATATTAAGTTCTGCAGTGAATACTTCTGGTGTATAAACCAAAGGGTTAAATGCTTTTTCATCTGCAGAAAAATGAATTTGTTTTTCACCTCCATAAAGAACACATGGTATCATTCCCTGAATTCTTGTAGCTTTTGCATCTTTTTTCCCTACGTTCTTTCTTAAAGAACCGCTAATAGATACTGATTTCATATTAAATGATTTAAATTATATTGATTAATAAATAAAATTCGTACTGATTGATTCATAAGTATGCACCCTTTTTATTACATCTGCAAAAAGAGAAGCAGTAGATAAAACAGTTATCTTTTTAGATTCTTTTTTTATTGGTATAGTATCCGTTACAATAAGTTCTGCAAGATTAGAATCATCAATTCTTTCATAAGCAGAACCGGAAAGAATAGGGTGAGTACAAACTGCACGTACACTTGATGCCCCATGTTCCATCATCATATTGGCAGCTTTTGTCAAAGTACCGGCTGTATCAACAATGTCGTCAACAAGAAAAATGTTTTTCCCTTTAACATCTCCAATTACAGTCATCCTCCCGATTTCATTAGGCTTAGATCTTTGTTTGAAACAAATAACAAGATCTGTATCCAATACTTTTGCGAATGCGGCAGATCTTCTTGTACCTCCTGTATCGGGAGCTCCGATTACAAGATTTTCCAAATTAAGTGATCTTATATATGGAATAAAAATGAATGAACTGTATAAATGATCAACGGGTATATTAAAAAATCCCTGAATTTGATCAGCATGGAGATCCATTGTTACAATTCTGGTAACGCCAGCTGTTTGTAGAAGGTCTGCAACTAATTTGGCTCCGATTGAAACTCTGGGCTTGTCTTTTCTGTCCTGACGAGCAAATCCAAAGTATGGAATTACAGCAACTATTTGTTTTGCAGAAGCTCTTTTGGCAGCATCTGCCATCAGAAGTAATTCAAATAAATTATCTACCGGAGAAAATGTAGATTGAACAATAAATACGTCATTACCTCTTATTGTTTCGTCATAAGATGTTTCGAATTCTCCGTCACTGAATTTTAAAAGTACAGATTTTCCTAAATCAGTTCTATAAGCTTTACAAATTTTTTCTGCCAGATAGCGTGATGCTGTACCTGAAAAGATATTTACTTCTGATGCCATTATATATTTTTTTAACGGGTGCAAAATTAATAAATTTATTTAAGTTTGGGTTTAAAGTTTTACTTTTTGAAATTTGTAACTAATTTAATAATGTAATTAGCAGATTATATGTGATATGCTGATGTTTGTTCTTGTAATAAATTTACATAAATTAACACTGCATTTTTTTTATCTTCCATTTTATATCAGGATAAATAAACTTTGCATTATTTGCGTTAAATAATTTACGACCTTTGTAAGGTAATATAATTTTGTCAGAAAGACAATAAAGTTTTAACAAATTTATTAAAGAAAATTATAAGAATATAACGCATGGCAATTCACAGATCCGGATTTGTTAATATAATCGGTAATCCAAATACCGGTAAATCTACACTTATGAATGAACTTATTGGAGAAAGGTTGTCAATAATTTCATCAAAAGCTCAAACAACCAGACATAGGATTCATGGGATTTTAAATGGCGATGATTACCAGATAGTTTTTTCTGATACTCCCGGCATATTAAAACCACATTATAAACTTCAGGAAAAAATGCTTTCATTTGTTGATGAGTCATTAATTGATGCAGATGTGTTTTTATATATGGTAGAAATAGGTGAAAAAGCATTTGAAAATGATTATATAATTAAGATAAAAAATTTAAATAGACCTACTTTATTGTTATTAAATAAAATAGATTTATCTGCTAATGATGAAGTTGCTGTTAAAGTTAGTGAATGGGAAAAAATTCTTCCAAAGGCTGAAATAATTCCTCTTTCAGCTCTTCATAAGGCAAACACTGCATATGTTAAGGAAAGAATAATAGCAAATCTTCCAGAAGGACCGGCATATTACGATAAAGATCAACTTACAGATAAGCCGGAAAAATTCTTTGTTTCCGAAATAATAAGAGAAAAAATATTAATGTATTATGATAAAGAAATTCCATATAGTACTGAAGTAGTTGTGGAAGAATTTAAAGAAGATGAGAATATTATAAGAATAAGAGCTATAATATATTGTACACGTGAATCTCAAAAAGGAATTCTTATAGGTCACAATGGAGTTGCTATAAAGAAAACAGGAACTCAGGCGAGAAAAGAACTTGAGGCTTTTTTTCAGAAAAAAATTTTTATTGAATTAATTGTAAAAGTTGATAAAGATTGGAGAGATAATGATACAAAATTGAAAAGGTATGGTTATTCAATGTAATATTTATTACAAAGTATTCGTTTAATTTAAAAAAATATTTAAATAATTATAATTACATATTTTAAGGAGACCTCAAAATGAAAAAATTATTTTTAGTTTCATTAATTACAGCATTCTGTTTAGGTTTATGTATCCCTGCATATTCACAAACACCGCCACTGCCAAATGATCAGAAGAAAGAAGCAGTTGCAAAGTCTGATAATAAGGACATTAAATGTGCTAAAAAAGCAAATTGTCCGAAAAATTGTCCAAAAACGGGTAAAAAATGTATGAATAAACCTGGCTGTTGCAAAAAAGCTAAAGAAATCCAAGACAAAAAGTAATAGTTTTTTTATAAATTCATATGAAAGCCGTTGGAGATAAAAGATCTGACGGCTTTTTTTTCTGATTTAAAATCTTATTGTATTTTTGCCCATGCATTAAAATAATAATGGAATAGAAATGACAGAAAATACAGAAAGAATCAAATGTCTTATATTGGGATCAGGACCTGCCGGATTAACAGCAGCAATCTATACTTCAAGAGCTGATTTAAAACCAGTGTTATATGAAGGATTACAACCGGGAGGTCAACTGACGATAACTACTGATGTTGAGAATTTTCCTGGCTATCCGGATGGCGTTAATGGGACAGAAATGATGGAGCAATTTAAGCGACAGGCAGAAAGATTCGGAACAGATATAAGATGGGGTTTGGCAACTTCTGCGGATTTATCACAAAGACCATTTAAAGTAATTATAGATGAAGAGAAAACGATAATTGCAGATATTATAATTATTGCAACAGGCTCTTCGGCTCAATGGCTGAATATTGAGTCAGAAAGAAGATTAAATGGCTTTGGCGTTTCTGCATGTGCTATATGTGACGGCTTTTTTTACAGAGGACTTGATGTTGCTGTTGTCGGAGGTGGGGATACTGCTGCAGAAGAAGCTACCTATTTATCAAAAATTTGCAGAAAAGTGCATATGATAGTCAGAAGGGATGTCTTAAGAGCCTCAAAAGCAATGCAACAAAGAGTATTTGATACTCCAAACATTGAAATACATTTTAATCATGTTACAAAAGAAATCCTTGGTGAAAAAACTGTAAATGGAGTATTAATGACAAATGTGAAAACAGGAGAGGATGTGAAACTCGATATAAGCGGTTTTTTCGTGGCAATCGGACATAAACCAAATACAGATATATTTGAAGGACAACTTGAATTGGATGAAAATGGTTATATTATAACTAAACCAGGTTCAACTCAAACAAGTGTTGAGGGCGTTTTTGCTGCTGGAGATGTACAGGATCATGTATTTATGCAAGCAATAACAGCTGCCGGTAGCGGATGTATGGCTGCTATTGAAGCCGAGAGATCATTATGATTAAATTGAAAAGCTAACAAAAGAATATATGATAAAATTAGTGAATGAAAAAATCAATATAAGTTATAAATTATAAATTTAAAATATGGATACACCTATTGAATATTCTATTGTAAAACAAAAAATCGCAGAAAGTGGCTTAGCAGAAATCGGAAAAGCTTCTATTAGAGAACTAAAGGCATTAGTAAATTCAATAGAGAAGGCGACAGGAAAAAGTTTTGTAAGAATGGAAATGGGAGTACCTGGACTTGAATCGTCAAAAATAGGTGTTGAAGCTGAGATAGAAGCATTAAAAAATGGTGCAGCAGCAGTATATCCTGAAATAGAAGGAAATGCAGAGTTAAAGAAAGAGGTTGCCCGTTTTGTAAAATTATTTATTAACACTGATGTAAACGATAAAAATTGCATACCTACTGTCGGATCGATGCAGGGAAGTTTTGCAACATTCCTGACTGTAAACAGAATGTATGCCGAAAAAGATACAGTTTTGTTAATTGATCCTGGATTCCCTGTACACAAACAACAATTGAAGATTCTTGGTATAAAGTATGAAAGCTTTGATGTATATAACTTTAGGGGAGATAAACTGAGAGAAAAACTTGTCTCATACCTAAAGAAAGGTAATATTTCATGCATTCTTTATTCAAATCCGAATAATCCTTCATGGATTTGTTTTACTGATAAGGAATTAAAAATAATAGGTTCCCTTGCAAATGAATACAATACAGTTATTATGGAGGATCTTGCTTACTTTGGTATGGATTTTCGAAATGATATTTCCAAGCCCGGAGAACCGCCCTATCAACCATCAATTTCAAAATATACAGATAATTTTATAATTCTTATTTCGGGATCAAAAGTATTTAGTTATGCCGGACAAAGGATAGGTGTAATAGTATTATCCAATAAACTTTATGATCTTAAAGCTCCGGATTTAAAAAGATATTACACAACAGATTCTTTTGGTTATTCAATGATTTATGGAACAATTTATGCTTTAAGTGCCGGTACGAGTAATTCTTCACAGTATGCTTTAACAGCTATGTTAAAAGCGGCAAATGATGGAAAATATAACTTTCTTAATGATGTTAAAGAATATGGTGAGAAAGCAAGAATTATGAAAAAAATGTTTACTGATAATGGATTCAGGATAGTTTACGATATGGATGAAGACCAACCGGTTGGTGATGGGTTTTATTTCACATTTTCATACCCCGGATTCAGTGGAGAAGAGTTGTTACATGAATTGTTATATTATGGAATCAGTGCTATATCATTATCTATTACCGGAAGTGAAAGAACAGAAGGCTTGAGGGCATGTGTTTCTTTAGTTTCCAGAAATCAGTTTTCTGATCTGGAATACAGATTGAAGGAATTCAACAAGAATCATAGTGGAAAATAGATTACAGATAATTTTAATGCTATGGTTTTCTTTTTATTATTTTGATATTTTACTTGTGAATTTAGCTTTATATTCTTCAAATTTCATGCTTTTATAAGCATTGTCTTTGATATAATTAAGGATTATTTCCATTTCTGCCGGCTCTCTGTACCCCGGAGCTGTAGTGATCCTATCTTGGTTTTCATCTAAAAATACAACAGCAGGAAAGCCCAGTCTGCCATCCAGCAATTTCATTACAAGCTGATGAGGAGAACGCATACCTGATGGATTTGGATTAATAAATGTGTATCCTTTGTAAATAATTGTGTCTTTATATTCCCCGTTTAATTTTACCGGATAATAATATTTATTTAAAATTTCCGCAATGACAGGATTGGTAAATGTAATAGCATCCATTCTTTTACACCAACCACACCAGTCAGTATATGTATCAATAAATATTTTTTTTGGATTTTCTTTCGACAGTAGAATTGCTTTATCAAAAGTAAGCCATTTTACAGGAGAAGAATGCTCCTGAGCAATGCAAAAATTGATTATTGATAAAAAAGCGAGTGTAATTAATTTATTCATTTGGAATTTTAATAATAAAGCAGGTACCCTTACCGACCTGAGATTTGATTTTAATTGTACCATGGTGTTTGTTTATAATTTTACTAATAATACTTAGGCCGATACCTTCACCTTCTGTTTTACCAGGATCTAAACGATAAAAAAGTTTGAAAATTTCATGATGCTTTTCAGTGGCAATTCCTATACCGTTATCTTCGATAAAATATTCGGAAAAATCACTATTTGATTTTCCGTAAATATTTATAATTCCCTTCCTTTCAGTGTCAAGATATTTTAAAGCATTGTCAATAAGATTTGAAAATAGTTGATTTATTTGTAATTCGTCGCCTAAACATTCAGGAATATCTCCTTTAATGACCTGAACATTATTGAATTGTATAACATAATCAAAAGTCTTAAGTATATCATCAATAATTCCGGAAACATTAAGTTTTTTTATATTAATTTCTACCCTGCCAAGTCTTGAATACTTTAGTAGCGCATTAACTAATTTATCAATTTTCCTCGTGCTTTTAAGAATATAGTCGAGAGAATCGTCAGCAAAATTTCCTAATAATTCATTAAATTTATTTTGAAGTTCTTCGGGTATTGAATGTTTCCCTGTTTCTGATTTTAAAGTAGATAAAATTGCTTTCAGTTCTCTTGCATAACCATTAATATTAAGTAGAGGTGATCTCAGGTCATGAGAAGCAACATATACTATTTGTTCCAGCTCTTTATTCTTTTGATTAAGTTCTTCATTTAAATTATTGATTTTATATTCAGCGATTTTACGTTCTTCTATTTCATCTTCAAGCAGGAGATTAAGTTTCTTTAAATTTTTATCATTTTCTTTGAGCTCTTTGTCAGTTTTATGCTTGTAAACCGCTATATCAACGTTGATTGCCAATTCTCGTATACTGAATGGTTTTAGTATATAGCCATAAGATCCTGCAATTTTAGCTCTGTCAAGTATGCTTTTATCACTGTTAGCAGTGAGAAAAAGAACAGGAATATCTTGATGTGATATAATTTCAGAAGCTGCTGATATACCGTCAAGTTTTCCGGAAAGCATGATGTCCATAAGAACCAGATCAGGATTTAAAGATTTTGCTTTAAATATAGCATCTTCTCCTGTAGATGAAATACCTATAATTTCAAACCCAATATTCGTAAGACTTTGCTCCAGATCCATTGCAACAACCATTTCATCTTCTACAATAAGTATTCTGGTACCGGCCATTTCTAATTTTTAGTTGTTTTTACAAATATATATATAATTATTTTATTCTGCTCTTGTTGAAAATGAAATCAATTTTAAATTTTTTTTTAAATAATAAAGAGCCTGCAATTTATTATTGCAAGCTCTTTAAAATTAATCGGATTTAGCAGCTTTTTTCTGTCTCTTAGCTTCTCTTTTTTCTTGTAATGTTTTAGAAGGCTGCTTCTTATCCTCTTTTTTTACTGTTTTTTCTTTTCCCATAGCTATAAATATAATTAGATTAATATAATTTATACAATGTAACGTCAAAGATAAACTAAAAATACAAATAATTGGATTTTTTTTTATATTATCCTCTTTTGTTTTTTTATGTTTAATCTGTCTTATAGATTTGATCTCCAATTGTAAAAAATGATAATACTTATTATTTTTATAAAAGTATTATCATTTTTCATAAAATTGACGTATGTTTGTAAATTAAAGTAGTAACGATAGTATAAAAATAAGCTTATGAAAACCAATATAAGACATCTTTTTTTGATAATTATACTATTATCAATAAATCTTTTTGTCTATAGTCAGAATAAATTATTAACAATCGATGATATAGTAACAAATCGTAGCATTTATCCTCAAGGATTGAAACAAATACAGTGGATTGATAGTACAGAAAATTATTGTTATGTAGCATCAAATATTCTGCTAAAAGGAAGTCCTTTATCATCAAAAACTGACACTTTGTTAAATCTTGACAGAATTAATTCTGAATTTCAGAAATTACATATAGAAACTCTTATAAATTTTCCAAATATTGTTAAAGTAACTGATGGCACAGTTTATTTTATACATAAAAATACATTGTATATATACGATTTAAATACTCATGCATTTAAATCTTTGAATAAATATATTAAGGATGCGAAAAATATTGATATGGAAAAATTTAATTACAATATTGCGTATACCTATGAAAATAATTTATACATAGCAATAAAAGGGAAACCAATTAAAATTACTAACGATAATAATAAAGATATTGTTAATGGTCAGGCTGTTCACAGAAATGAATTTGGAATAAAAAAGGGTACTTTCTGGTCTCCTAAAAGTAATTATCTTGCCTATTACAGAATGGATCAGTCAATGGTAACTGATTATCCAATTGTTAATATTGAAGAACGTCCTGCAAAATGTGAACCGATAAAATATCCTATGGCCGGTATGAAAAGCCATCATGTAAATATAGGGGTATATGATTTGAAAAATCAAAAAACAACTTTCTTGGAAACCGGTGAACCTCTTGATCAATATTTAACAAATGTGACATGGAGTCCGGATGAGAAATATATATATGTTGCTATTTTAAACAGGGAGCAGAATGAGATGAAACTTAATAAATATGACGTATTATCGGGAACTTTTGTTTCAACTTTATTCACTGAAAAAAATGATAAATATATTGAACCACTTAACGGGCCTGAATTTCTGACAGATAATTCCAGCCGTTTTATCTGGCAAAGTCAGAGAGATGGTTATAATCATCTTTATCTTTACGATGGAAACGGGAAATTAATTTCTCAATTAACACAGGGAGAATGGGTAGTAACAGATTTCCTGGGTTTTAACAGACAGTCAACCAAAGCATTTTATATTGCAACTACTCAAAGTCCCCTGGAAAGACAAATATATTCTGTAGATGTAAAGACGAAGGCAACGATGCAACTTACTAATGAAAAAGGTACTCATACTGGAGAGTTAAGTCCAAATTACCAGTATATTATGGATACTTACAGTAGTTCTACAGTACCTTTGAAAATTGATATGTTGTCGTGGAGTGGAAAGATTACTCAAAATGCATATAAAGCAGAAGACCCTCTGAAAGAATATAAAATGCCTGAAACAGTTGTTTTTACAATAAAAGCAGATGATAACAAAACAGACCTTTATTGCAGAATGATTAAACCAAAAGACTTCAATCAAAATAATAAATATCCTGTTATTTTATATGTCTATGGCGGTCCGCATGCTCAGCTTATTACAGAATCATGGTTGTCCGGAGCAGGCCTGTTTTTAAATTATTTAGCACAGAATGGATATATCGTTTTTACTATTGATAATAGAGGAAGTTCATATAGAGGTCGTGATTTTGAGCAGGCAATATTCCATAATCTTGGTGATCTGGAAATAAAAGATCAGATGAAAGGTATTGAATACCTGAAAAGATTATCTTATGTTGATCCTGAAAGAATTGGCGTTCATGGATGGAGTTATGGAGGTTTTATGGCAATAAATCTAATGTTAAAACATCCGGAAGTATTTAAAGTTGGTGTAGCAGGAGGGCCTGTAATCGATTGGAAATACTATGAAGTAATGTATGGTGAAAGGTATATGGGAACTCCGGATAATAATCCCGAAGGTTATAAAAATGCAAATCTTCTCAATAATGTGAAGAATCTAAAAGGAAAATTAATGCTAATTTAGGGCGATGTTGACCCGGTTGTGGTTTGGCAACACAGTCTTATGTTTATTAAAAAGTGTGTGGATGAAGACATTCCTGTGGATTATTTTGTATACCCCGAACAGGAACATAATGTTATAGGGAAGAATAGGGGACATCTTTATAAAAAGATAGATAGCTATTTTAAACAAAACCTATACTAAAAGATTAATTGAAAATTGTGAATTGATAAATAAAAGAACTAAACTTTCGCAAGATCATTTAAGCAGCAATATCGGGAGGTTTACGATTTATCAGTTTTATAATTCCCTGATTTTCTTCTATTAATTTTCCAAAATCAAATCTATATCAAAATCTAATATTTCAGTAATAGCAGACAATATTTCAATAAGATACAGCCATATTTTATCTGATAATGATAACAATAATGTTTCCGCCTTTGTTTTTAGAAAAAGTTCGCCTAAACGGGAGGAGATAAATTTTTATCCAGTTTGGGTATTTATTCCTTTCTTGTATTTATTCATGCCTTTATTTTTAAATTTTTAAACTCATTTTTATTTTCAATTGAAAAAAAATAATTCGGTTTTTACTTTTTTTTTGAGAGTTATTTTATTGGATGATAACGGTTTATTTCTGCTTTAAGAGTTTCT
>JAUZOY010000045.1 GCA_030706235.1 Bacteroidota bacterium
ACTTAATTGCAGACGAATATGCAAGAACAGGCGTTTCATTTGGCGTATTGGGAATTATAACGGGTATGATCTGGGCTCGATTTACATGGGGAACCTGGTGGATAAGTGATCCTAAACTTGATGGAGCTTCACTATCTATTCTTTCTTACTTTGCATATTTTGTACTGAGAAACTCAGTAGATGATAGAATTAAAAGAGCACATCTTGCTGCAGTTTATAATATTTTAGCATTTGTTTTCAGTATAATATTCATATTGATATATCCAAAATTAACACAAACTTCAATACATCCGGGAGATAATGGAAGCGTTTTCAATGGAATGATAGGCAATAATATAAGAATAATATTTTATCCCGCGATAGCAGGATGGATAATAATGGGTATATGGATAACAACCTTAAGAGTAAGGTATCGTAAGATAAAGCTATTCTACAGTAACTGATTTTGCCAGATTTCTTGGCTTATCAACATCACAGCCACGCATTACGGCTATATAGTATGATAATAATTGCAATGGAATTGTGGCAACCAGAGGAACAAGTAATTCTTCAGTTTCAGGTATTTCAATAATATAGTCTGCCAAAGCTTTGACAGCAACATCACCTTCAGTTACGACTGCAATGATTTTGCCTTTTCTTGCTTTAACTTCCATGATATTGCTGATAACTTTTTCGTAAATTCCTTTTTTTGTAGCAACAACTACAACAGGCATTTCAGCATCTATCAGGGCAATTGGTCCGTGTTTCATTTCAGCAGCAGGATATCCTTCAGCGTGAATATATGAAATTTCTTTTAGTTTTAAAGCTCCTTCGAGTGCAACAGGGAAATTGTAACCACGACCAAGATATAAGAAATTTCTTGAATTTATAAATTCTTCAGCTATTCCTTTGATTTTGTTTTCTGTTTTGAGAACTTTTTCAACTTTTTCAGGGATTAATTCGATTTCACCCAATAGCTGATGATATTTTGATTTTGTAATAACACCTTTTTTGAATGATATCATTAAAGCCATCATTGTTAAAATTGTAACCTGAGCAGTAAAAGCTTTGGTTGAAGCAACACCTATTTCAGGACCTGCATGGGTGTAAGAACCAGCATGAGTAGCACGTGCAATTGATGAACCAACTACATTGCATATTCCGATAATAGTTGCTCCTTTGGATTTAGCAAGTTCAATTGCTGCCAGTGTATCAGCTGTTTCACCGGACTGTGATATAGCAATTACTACATCATCTTCATTTATTATAGGGTTTCGATATCTGAATTCAGATGCATATTCAACTTCGACTGGTATACGTGCCAGATCTTCAAAGAGATATTCTCCAACCAAACCTGCATGCCATGATGTTCCGCATGCTACAATTATTATACGTTTGGCATTTATTAATCTTCTTTCATAATCAGTGATACCACCCAGAGAAAGAATATTTCTTGAAGAATTTATTCTTCCTCTCATAGTATCTCTTATTGAACGAGGCTGTTCATGTATTTCCTTCAGCATGAAATGTGCATAACCATCTTTTTCTATTTCATGCAGATTCAATTCTAATTTTTCAATATAAGGTGTCTTCTTTTGATTTTTTATATTGATAAGTTTTATATCACCATTTCTATTCAAAACAGCTATTTCTTCTTCATTCAGATAAACAACATTTGTTGTATGTTCAACAATAGGAGTTGCATCTGATGCAACAAAAAATTCTTTTTCTCCAACTCCAATAACCAGAGGACTGCCCTTACGTGCAACTATTAATTGATTAGGATTATCTTTGGCGATTATTACTATGGCATAGGCACCTACGACCTGATTTAAGGCAATTCTTACAGCTTCCAGCAATTCAACATTTTCATTAATTTGTATGTCTTCTATAAGATGTATAAGAACTTCTGTATCAGTTTCGCTTTGAAATGTATAACCTCTTTTAAATAATTCTTTTTTTAATGTGCAGTAATTTTCTATAATTCCGTTATGAATAATAGCTAATTTTTTACTTCTTGAAAAATGTGGATGAGCATTTATATCACTTGGTTCTCCGTGTGTTGCCCATCTGGTATGAGCAATTCCTATATTTCCTTTAACATTTTTATCTTTAAGGTATTCTTCAAGATCTGCAACTTTCCCCTGCTTTTTATATAGTAACAGTTCATCATCAATAAGAGCAACACCGGCACTGTCATATCCTCTGTATTCCAGTCTTTGTAATCCTTTAATTAATATCGGATAAGCTTGTTTATCACCTAAATAAGCGACAATTCCACACATTTAGAATAGATTTTAGTTAATATTCAAATAAATAATATAAACGGAGGAAATTCAAAAATTATATCCATTTCAATAAATAAAAATCCTGCCTGTTTGGTAATAATTCATTTTTAGGAAAAATCCTGAATGAAAAATCATATACTCCGGATCTTTCTGCCGGAATTTTGCAATCATAAGTTACTTTGCCATTTTCTTTATTAGTAACTTCCATTTCATGAATAAATGCTATTTCGGTTATTTCTTCATGTTTTTTCTGTCCAAAGACAATTTCTATACCTATATCTGAGTCGGATAATTCATTTAAGTCAAGAATTATCTGAGCTTCAAATGTTTCTCCCAATAATAATGGTTTCATGCTTGAATCCGGGAAATCAATGGAAATAGCTTCAATACTGTCCCAGCCTCTTAATATTCTTCTTTTCCATGCCGATAATTTATGGACCATTTCATAATCATTTTCCATGATTTTGAGAGATCTGTTATATAATTTAATATAATATTGGTTAATATAATCATCAAGCATTCTCTTCATATTAAACTGAGGAGCAATATTAGCTATTGAATTTTTGATGAATGAAATCCATCTTGGAGGAATATTCTTTTTATCTCTTTCGTAAAACATCGGTACAATTTTATCTTCAAGAAGATTGTAAATTGTTTCAGCATCGAGTTCATCCTGGAATGAAGCATTTTCATAGGTGTTTAATTCAGGTAACGCCCAACCTGCATTCTGCTGATAAGCTTCAGCCCACCATCCGTCCAATACACTAAGATTGAGGACACCGTTCATTATTGCTTTTTCACCTGAAGTTCCTGATGCTTCCAGTGGTCTTGTAGGAGTATTCAGCCAAATATCAACACCCTGAACAAGTTTAGTTGCAACTTCAATGTCATAACCTTCAACGAAAATAATTTTGCCAAGAAATTCAGGCCTTTTAGAGATTTCAACTATTCTTTTCAACAGTTCCTGACCTGCATTATCATTTGGATGAGCTTTCCCTGCAAAAATAAATTGTACCGGTCTTTCTTTATTATTAAGTATTTCAGCTAATCTTTCAATATTGTGAAATAAAAGATATGCTCTCTTGTATGTTGCAAAACGTCGGGCAAAACCTATTGTAAGGTAGTTTTCGTTAAGATTCTCTATTATTTCGAGTTTAGTTTTGGGATTTTCCTGTCTTTTAGTCCATGTATCATTTATTCTTTCCTTAACATAATCAATTAATTCTTTTCTATGATTCTGTCTGATGTCCCATATGATTTCATCATTTACATCATATATTTTGTACCAAATGTCTTTGTTTGTCTGATCTGCAAGGTATTTATCACCGAAAGTTTTTTTGTATAATGCCTGCCATTTTTTAGACGCCCATGTCGGAAGATGAACACCATTGGTAACATAACTAATAAATAATTCTTCCGGGAAATAACCTTCCCAAATATTATTAAACATTTTCCTGGTAACTTCTCCATGAATCTTACTTACACCATTTACTTCCTGTGAAAGTTTGGTCGCAAGTACACTCATTGAAAATTTTTCATAACTATCATTTTCTATTGCGCGACCAAGATTCATGAATGTATTCCAGCTTATATTCAATCTGCTGGCATAATGTGGTATATATGTTCTTAAAAGATCCTCGCTGAATGAATCATGACCGGCCGGAACTGGAGTATGGGTTGTAAAAAGTGCTGATGCACGTACTATTTCAAGTGCTTCAGTAAAAGAAAAATTCTGTACCTGGACATATTTTCTTAATCTTTCAAGGCCTGTAAATGCTGCATGGCCTTCATTACAGTGATATAAATCAGGTTTTATACCTACGACATCAAGTAGTCTTATACCTCCGACACCAAGAAGTATTTCCTGTTTTAGCCTGTTTTCCCAGTTGCCACCATAGAGCTGATGAGTGACTGATCTGTCATCTTCTCTGTTTTCATCTAAATCAGTATCCAGTAAATATAATGGCACTCTACCTACATCAATTCTCCAAATTTTTGCGTAGAGAGTCCTTCCGGGAAGAGCAATGCTTATCTTTTCCCAGTTATTATTTTCATCTCTTACCGGATTAATAGGCATTTGCGAAAATCTTTGAGCATTATATTCTGCAAGCTGATCACCGCTTTTTGACAAACTTTGAGAGAAATAACCATATCTGTATAAAAGTCCTATACCGACTATATCATAGTTTGAATCACTTGCCTGTTTTAAATAGTCTCCGGCAAGAATTCCCAAACCGCCTGAATATATATTTATTGATTCATGTAATCCGAATTCCATACTAAAGTATGCAACTTTGGGTGCTTTTTTCTGAGATGCACAGCTCATGTATTTATTAAATTTATCAAGAACATGGCTCAGTTTTGTAGTAAATACAAAGTTTGATTCCAATTCCTGATATTCTTCGAAAGTTATCGACTCAAGTAATGATATGGGATTATGGTGAAATTCTTCCCATCTTTCCTGATTAATCATTTCGAAAAGTTCTATAGCTTCATAATTCCATGTCCACCAGATATTATTTGCTAATTTTTGTAATCCTGCTAATGTGCCCGGAATTTCTGATTTAATAAATACTTTTTTCCATATAGGTTTATTATGGACAGGTTTTACAAAAGCAGAAACTGCTTCAGGATGTATTTTTTCTTTAAATAAATCCTTGCGGGAATCTACTTTGTTCAGTGCTGTACTATATGCTTTTTCATAAAAGTTTATCAGGTTTTCCCAAAGAGCAGAACGTGAAACATGATAAGCCATGTCTCTTAACCGTTGAATTTCATCATCATTTTGTTGAGTAAATGATTTAATATATTCAGTTATTTCATCTACTACTTCTTCTTCATTATCATCATTTCTGTCTATTACTTTAACACCACTGTTAATATGCATATATTTTGAATTGCACCACAGTCCGAACCCGGATAAAGAAGTTGTTACTGTCGGAATTCTAAAAGCTATGCTTTCAAGCGGAGTATAACCCCATAGTTCATAATATGAAGGGAATACAGTAAGATCAAAACCAATCAGCAAATCATAATAAGAAATATTGAATATTCCATCATTCCCATTTAAATAACATGGAACAAAAACTATTTTAACTTTGTTATTTTCACTGTTCAGCAGACCATTTGCATGTATTCTTTTAATGATAGGGTCATAATCATATTCATGCAATCCATGAGTTAATATTTTATTTTCTAATGGATGATCAATTGTTTTATTAGCAAGCTTTTCAATTAATTCTTTTCTTGCACCGCTATGGGAAGCAGGAACTAAAAGGAAAGCTACAACAGTTTTATCTAATTTTTCAGACTTATCTAATTTTCCAAGGGAATCTATGTAAACATCTATTCCTTTATTTTTGAATTCATATCTTCCGCTGGTTGCAATTAATACTGAATCTTCAGGGAGATCATAGTTGAAAAGAGTTTTTGAAACTTCCAATAATTTGTCTCTGGCAATTTTTCTTTTTTTATCGAAATCTTCAGGACCGGGAACAAAAGAATCTTCAAATCCATTTGGAGTAACAATATCTACATCTTTTCCCAGTAATAAGGAACATTCTTTTCCTGTAAGGTCGCTTACAGTTGTGAAACAATCAGAATGTTTGGCAGAATTTTTTTCGAGTGAATGTTTTGAAACTATTCCAAAATCTTTGGCTTGTGTATCTCCATGATAAAGATGAAAATCTTTATACAGTGGTAAACCGTTTCCGGCAATAGCTCTTGCTACGGCAGTTGCATGAGTAGTAAATACAGTACCTATCTGAGGAGTCATTTTATTTAAATATAAAATACCACCTCCCGTCATCCATTCATGGAATTGAGCAATAACTTTATCCTGATAAGACAGATGAAAATTATAAAAACTTTCGATTATTTTACCTGCTGCATATCCGAATAATGCAGGTTCAATATAATCCCACTGACCCGGTAATGAATCAAGTTCAAACCAATTCCATAAATCTGTAAAGACTTTATCTTTAATAGCAAAGAAAGGAGTGAAATCAACAAGGATAGCAATAGGATGACCTGCAATGTTCCATCTTCCAATTTTGAATTTTAAGCCCTGTAATTCAGCTTGTTCGCGCCATGAATGAAAAAGAAATTTATCTTCTGTAAATTCAGGATGTTCTTCTGTTTCTTTCCAAATATCCGGACCAATGAGAATTAATTTATCTTTAAATTTTTCAACGAGTGTTAATGCTTTGGTAGATACAACGGTATAAATACCGCCAACTTTATTACATACTTCCCAGCTTACTTCAAATATGTAATTAGGCTTTAAAGAATTTTCTGCCATAAATTTTTAGATATAATTTTAGTGTATTAATTTTTTTGTTTTTTCTTTATATAATCAGATAAAATATTTTCTAATATTTTTTCATTTTCTTCGATTTCTTCAGCGTTTGACTCGTTGATTTGTGATGATTTATGTTTAACATCACTAACTCTTGGTGTTGACAGGTTTTTAATTATCTTGTCTGATAATTCATCAGATGCGTTAGCAAGAACATTAGCAAGAACATCAACATTTACTGCTTTGATAATTTTTTTTACATCATTGTCACTTAGATTCAGAAGATGAGTTAGTTTATATTGAGATTCATTAGTTTTAGAAACGGCTTTTTTAACTCTTGTTGTTTTTTGGCTTTTCTGATTTTCAATACTTTCATTTTGTTTTATTACCTGTTGGTATTTTTCATCAATTCTTATTTGAAAATCGGAAATTATGTTCATGAAATTTATAAAAGCTTCATAAGGTGAATTGTATGGGTTGAAATACTTGTGAACATCACCATCAGAAAACCATTTTGTACACATATAATAAAAATGGTCACTGGTTTGCAGATATCTCCAATCTCTATTTAAATCTTCGTCATTGCATTTATAAACTTTTTCTCTCAGGCTGTAAAGTTCAGAAAAAGCTTCATCCTGTAGTTCGTTTCCAAGCCATGCAGTCAGATCTCTTTCTTCATCTGCCCATGAAATAGGGTAGTTGACATGAACAGGAGCAACCGGTTGAAGCGTATTTGCAGCTTCAGAAGGAGTACAGAATTTGTAATTTGAGTGAGAAAATACTCTGTTAGGTAATGCCTTTAAAAATTCAAAGATACCTGTTTCAGGCCACTGATGTTCACCAAAAGTTTCGTAATCCATAAATAAATTTACGATTTGTTCATTTGGGTTTATGGCATTAAGCCAGTCAACATATTTTTCAGTAGTCAGAGGCCATTCACCCCAACTGGTTTGTGAAAAACGAAAAGCTATATCATCGCTTAGCTGGAAATTTTTCAGAAGTATTTTAAGTTTTGGGTTTACAGCATTGCAATATAAATAATTGGGGCTTTTCCATCCTAATATATGTTTAGCACCTTCAGTGAGCATGGTTTTAAAACCCATTTCAGCCACCATTTCACCTATGTAATCAGAATAGATTAACTCGGTATTTCTGAAAGTTTCCGGTCTTTTACCAAAGAGTTTTTCAATTTTATCTGCATGAGCATTTACCTGACGTGTAAATTCTTCTTTACTTGCAAGTGCAGATAATGAGTGAGAATATGTTTCGGCAAGAAATTCCACGCACCCGGTAGCTGCAAGTTCCTGAAAACTATGCAAAACATCGGGAGCAAATCTTTCGAATTGATCAAGTGCGGTTCCGGAAATAGAATAGCTTATTTTAAAACCGGTGCCATATTCCCTGATCAGATCGAGCATTACTTTATTAGCAGGCAAATAACATTTATTTGCTACTCTTCTAAGAATATAATTATTTCTGTAATCATCAAAATAATAATGATCATTGCCTATATTAAAAAAGCGGTATAACTTTAATCTGTTAGGCTGGTGTACCTGGAAGTAAAAACATATATTTCTCATAACTCAATTTTTTTTCGATTACAAATATAGCAGGTTTGTGTGATAATTTCAAGTTTATTTATTAATCAATGAAGAATAAATTTCCTTAACCTTAAAACCTGCATTTTCCCATTTCAAACTATTAACTTCATGCTTGCCGTATTTTGTAAATGTTCGGGACAGAGCCCCATATTTTAGCAAACCATAAATTGTATCAGCTATTGCATCAATATCCCAGAAATCAACTTTAATAGCATGATGTAATACTTCAGATACACCTGATTGTTTTGAAATAATTACAGGAACATTAGATCTCATAGCTTCAAGTGGAGATATTCCAAAAGGTTCGGATACAGAAGGCATTACATATACATCGCTTAATGCAAACATTCTGTTGACTTCTTCTCCTTTAAGAAAACCTGTAAAATGAAACTTGGATGATATTTTTAGTTGTGCTACCCTTTTAACCATTCTGTTAAGCATATCACCACTACCAGCCATTACAAACCTGACATTTTTGTCCTTTTGCAAAACTTTATTGGCAACTTCAACGAAATAATCAGGACCTTTCTGGAAGGTTACTCTACCTAAGAATGTAACAATTTTTTCTTTAACGTGTCTTTTATATTCAATATTTTGCTGTTCATCAACAGGTTCAACAGCATTGTGAACAGTTACAACTTTATCGGGAGAAATACCATACCTGTCTATCACTATCTGTCTGGTAAGATTACTTACTGTTATCACTTTATCAGCGGCTTCCATGCCTTTTCTTTCGATATCATATACATTCTGATTTATGTTTTCTCCTGATCGGTCAAATTCTGTTGCATGTACATGAACAATCAATGGCTTTCCGCTAACTTTTTTAGCTGCTACCCCGGCAGGATATGTTAGCCAGTCGTGAGCGTGAATAATATCAAACTGTTGATTAGATGCCAGATCTGCAGCGACAAGAGCATACCTTGATACCTCTGCCATAAGGTCTTTACCATATCTTCCGGAAAATTGAAATGATGATGAAAATATTGAATTTATTTCTTCATCTCTTTCTTTCTGTGTTTTTTTTGATAATTTTTCAAATTCTTCAGGAGTAACATAAGGAATAAGATTGGACCCTATTTGAAGGAATGTGATTTGTTTCCAATATTCCTGGTATATTTTATTTTGTATGTCAATCCTTACATCACTGGCATTAATTATATTGGCTGATTCCTGATTTTCGTCGCCATATGCTTTGGGGACAACAAATAATACCTCAACATCGTGCTTTAATAATCCTTTAGTTAAACCTGCGCAGGCTGTTCCTAATCCTCCTGTGATATGAGGTGGAAATTCCCAACCAAACATTAATACTTTCATTTTTCCTCCTTTAAATAATTTATAGTTTTATAATTAGTCGTATTCTTCAATTAATTTTTTTATTCTTAATAATTCTGATACACTCCAGGCCTGAGATATAGCACCACAGGCTTTATGAGGTGGATCGCCCTCATAAATTTCAGCAATTGTTCCAATTCCGTATTCTTTCATTGCACTTTCGAAACCGTGGTATAAATTTTTAATGAAGAATAACCCGCTTTGTTTATGTATTTTCAGATAACCTTCAACAAAATGTCCAAGTAACCAGGGCCAAACTGTTCCCTGATGATAAGCAAAATCTCTTGTTGCCTGATCTCCTGAATAACTTCCTTTATAATTCGGGTCTTTAGGACTTAGAGTTCTTAATCCTCTTGGTGTTAACAGTTCTGCCTGAACAGCATCTATTACGAGTTTGCGTATTGCTTCAGAGATTGGACAATAAGGCAATGAAGTAGCAATTATCTGATTTGGTCTTATTGACCAGTCTTTATAGTCCCCATTGACATAATCGGCCAGATATCCTCTTGGTTTATCCCAGAAAGTTTCTTTAAATGTTATTTCAATCAAAGAAGGCAATTCTTCCCATTCTTTTACGAATTTATCGTCTTTAGCTAATCTTGCAACTTCAAGACTAAACATTATTGCATTATACCATAATGCATTTATTTCTACATTCATTCCGATTCTGGGAGTGACAGGTTTGCCGGCAACAACGGCATCCATCCATGTAAGTGCTTTTCCTTGCTCTCCTGCATAGATCAAACCGCTTTCGAGCATTTTGATATTAAATTGAGTACCATGTCTGTATCCGTTCAATATCAATTGCATTTTTTTCCCATATTCTTTCCATATTTTGGATTTGGTATCTGTATATTCAGCATATTTTTGCAAAGACCAGAAAAACCATAAAGGAGCATCTACAGAGTTTAATGCTGCATTTACACCTGCTCCGACATTTGGAAACAGAGGGCCATTTAAATCCATAAGCATGGTATCAATAACCGCTTTACATGTTTTAGAATCATCAACTGCCAGAGTTAATCCCGGCAGGGATATAAAAGTATCTCTCCCCCATCTTCCAAACCAGGGATACCCTGCAACTATTTCGGTACGTTTGTTATTCCTGACCACAAATTGCTGTGCGGAATTTATAAGGTTATTTTCAAAACTATTTCGTGGAATACGTTTCTTAAATTCTGAATTATATAGTTTAGTAAGTACAGCGGGATCTATTGCGTCTAATCCTGCTGAAAATACTACTTCTTCACCTTTCTTCATGTCAAGTTCAAAATACCCGGGTACATAAAGGTCTTCATGTGCTTCATATCCTCTTTCCTGTTCATTTGAATATTCAATATTGTAATACCAGTCAGGAAAGGCAATAAATTCATTTTCTTTGGAAAACTGCATGTTAAGATATGAATATCCGACATACATTCTTAATTTAATTCCGTTTGAAATATGAGTGTATTTTGAATCAACAAATACATTGGCTTTACTTAAGGAATGTACATTTCTAAAGGCAAGAAATGGTTTAAATCTTACCCTTGTTGGCGAATGAGCTTCTTCAAGTTTATATTTAATCAAAACTCTGTCATCTTCCTGTACTAATAATAATTCTTTAGTAAGAACAACTCCACCAACTCTATAAGTCAGTTTTGGTAATGGCTCTGTAGTAAAATCAACAATATACTTATGTCCTTTCGGATTATAGATACCTCCCGGAAATTTATGTATTCCAAGGTTGAATTCTGAGTCCCTTTGAATAATTGTAAGATCCAATGATGACAATAGTACATGGTTTTTGTCATCAATTGCAGGTTGAGGAACAACCAGTAAACCATGATATTTTCTGGTATTACATCCTATTATTGTGCTTGAACTGTAAGCTCCTGCTCTGTTTGTTCTGATTAATTCCTTATCAAGTGAATACTCAAGATTCACTAATTGACTTTTATCGAATTGTATGTAACTCATTACTCGTATCCATTTTATTATGCAAACAAAATTAAACATTTTATTTTGATTAGAGATTAAATAATTATTAAATTATTTGAGGTGCAAATCATTTGTATAAGATTAAGAAGCGTTTACATAAATTTATTTTATTTAAATTGTAAAATAATTAATTGTCGAGTTTTTTTACAGCTAAAAATAAAATTAGAAAAACTATATCTCAATAATGGTTAATTAAAAACAGATGAGTGTATAAATATATTGTCGTAATGTGAATTAGTTTTATACGCTAAAGTTTAGATATTTATATTCACTATTGTTCGGTTAAAATATTTAGTCAAAAATTTGCGATATAAATATTATACAATAAGTTTTTTAATATTCTGTTTTAGGCCTGTTCTGTTAATTTTCACGGTAAATATAACCGGATATTGCTAAAATTCAATAAAAACAAAATAAAAAAAATAAAAATTAATATCCGGAAAAGCTTATAAATATTAATTTTGCAAACTTTTTATAACGGATAAATTCATTTCAATTGATTATGACTAATTTAAGATTCTCAAGGAGAATTACTTACATCTTTTCTGCGCTTCTTTTCAGCTATTTTATCTTTTCATGCAATAATAGTAATTGTAATAATAACAAGGGCGTAAAGGGTGAAAAGAAAAATAATTCTATTACTTCTGTAAAGGATACTATTAATGAAAAAGTAATCCAATCAGCTACCGATACAAGTAGTTATGTGAATTATTATAATGATATTGCAAGGTATATTGCCGGTCTGCCATTAAATAAAAGCAGTAAGCTATATTCTCTAACATTAAATAAAGAATGGATAAATTATCAAAAACAATCTGATTCATTATGGATGAAAATCGGCGATAAACGATTAAATAAAATTCATATCTGGACAAATAAGGAAATGAAAGATGTCGTAGAAGGAACCAAAACTCTTTTTTATCCTTTTGGAGGTCCCGATTTTCTGTTTTCAAATATATTTTTCCCGAATGCTGAAAAATACGTACTTATAGGTCTTGAAAATGTTGGTGTTGTTCCTGATGTCAGAGGATTTGAAAAGAACTCTCTTGGTTATTATCTTGGCGATATAAGTAAATCTATTAAAGACATTACACAGTCAAGTTTTTTTATAACAAATAATATGATAAAAGATTTGAACAAACCTGATGTAAGAGGAACATTACCGATTATTATGCTTTTTGTAGCAAGAACCGGAAATCAGATACTTGATATAAAATCTTTTGAAATTAATTCACAGGGAAATATTGAGTATTTAAAAAATCATAAATCAGGAAAATCAGGCAGATATGGAAAGGGAGTAGAAATTACCTTCCGTAAGGCAAATACAAATCAAAAACGTTATATATACTATTTCCCGGTTGATTTGTCGAATAAAGGACTTACAAATAATCCAAACAGCCGTATGTTCATTGAAAAGCTTGATTCAGGTATGACTACATATGTTAAATCTGCATCTTATTTAATGCATTCAAGTACTTTTTCTGAAATAAGACATATAATATTATCTAAGAGTAAATATATGTTACAGGATGATTCCGGTATACCATATAAATTTTTTGATCAGAAAGTTTGGGATTTAAAACTTTATGGAAATTATATTAAACCTATTAAACCATTTAATTGGTGTAATCAGGAAGATCTTAGAAATGCATTTAAAACAAAAGCTAATCCTCTGCCTTTTAATATAGGTTATGGTAAAATTTCAAATCAGTTTCTTTTAAGAAAAAAAGGGTGAATTGAAAATAATATGTTTGAAAATTAGCTTATACTTGGCTAATTAATAAAAATATTTAATGTTTGCAAATAATAACCCCTTATTATTTGCAAACTTTTTATAATGAATAATTATTTATCTGAAGTGGAATCTCGCACTTTTAAAAAGGTAATAATATTATTTCTTCTATTTGCTTTAGGATATTCAACTTTTTCTGAAGCAGAGGGAAAAACTCTGAAAAAAAACAAAAAGCCACAAAAAACATATTCCGGGAAAATACATTCAAAAGGTAATATTTCTTCAAAAAATCAGAAAGATAAACAGTTGCTTATTAGTTCTTTATTGAAGAAGAATTACCCTATTTTCAAGGAATGTCTTGATAATCCTGATAAATATAATGTACAGATAATATACACCCAGATAATCAGGGACAAAAACAATAAACCATCATTTAAGGAGTACACCTACGGTCTAAATCCTAATAAATATTTCTATCCTGCAAGTCTTGTAAAATTACCAACGATTTGTGTAGCTTTTGAAAAACTCAACAAATTAAAGAAAATGGGAATAAACAGGAATACTCATATCGGAATCGGGGCTGATTACTCATGTCAGACAAATATGAATTGCGAAAAATCAAATCCTGATAGTTTTCCTACAATTGGAAATTTCATTAAGAGAATGCTTTTGGTAAGTGATAATCCTTCTTATAATCGTCTTTATGAATTTGTGGGACAAAAGGAACTCAATCGAAGAATGAAAGAAATAGGTTGTTCTCATTCATATATTGTGCAGCGATTTTCAAATTGTAGCTTTGAGGAAAATAAACATACAAATCCTTTTTGTTTTTTAAAAAAAGATGGTGATACAATTTGTAAAGTTCCAGGAGCATATAATGATGAAGTTTTGAAAAATCCTTTTGGAAAAATTAAATTAGGTAAGGCTTATTATTCACCATCAAATATCTTAGTTAACGAACCTATGGATTTCTCTTGTTCAAATGCACTTTCTCTTGCAGATATTAATCATGTTTTAAAAGCAATTATATTTCCGGAATCATTCCCCGAAAATAAAAGATTCAGACTTTCAAAAGCTGATTATGCCTTTTTGTATAAATATCTTTCGATGTACCCGCGTGAATCTGAATATCAGGAATACTCAAATTATTCTGTCTATAATGATGCTTATAAAAAATACCTGATGTTTGGAGCTGAAAAGTCTCATCTTGATTCAACCAATATAAGAATCTTTAATATTGTAGGTATTGCATATGGATTTATGTCTGATTGTGCATATATCGTTGATTTTAAAAATAAAATTGAGTTTATGCTTTCTGCTGTAATTTATGTTAATTCTGATGAAATTCTAAATGATAATAAGTATGAATATTCAGAAATAGGTTTCCCTTTTATGAAAAATCTTGGAAAGATAATTTATGATTTTGAGAAAAGAAGGAAAAGGATTTATCATCCAAACTTAAAAAACTTTAGACAAATTAATTATTTAAAGTATTGATTTTTATTGATCTTAAGGAAATTGCTATTTCCGTTTAATTACTATATTGGGTGTTGAAATAATATTGCTTTTATGCAATGCTCTGTCCATGATATATATATCGTATGATATTGTATCACTTAATGGATTTATAATATTAAAATAAACAGCTGTTTCTATTTCTCCTTTAATTGATTTGTTTTTTTCTTCAGGAGTAATGTTTCTAATCCTTTCACTTAAATTTAAAGGTATAGAATCACCGTTGGGTTTCATTATTTTTTTTATCTCTTTTTTTACTCCTTTATTCATTTCGTAAAATTTGAGAATCAAATTATAATAGTTTGGCCCTTTGGGCTCATAAGGAGAAAATGTATCTCCTGCATCCAAACCTATATCCCCATCTCCATCAGTAAATGACATTTTAATATATATCATTGTGTCAATACCGTTTGCTTTAGTTAATTTTTTATAATTAATTAAATTTATTTGCGGAGTATCATCAAAATTGTTATTTTTCTTGCATGAAGTTGAGAACAAAACGACAGATAAAAGAATTGCAAGAATACCTGTTAGGGGTATTACATTGTTTCTGATATGTTTTGTCCTTATTGAAATCATATTGTATGTACAAATTTACGAATATTTATTTTAACAGGTTTTATTATGTTTTATTATATAAAATTGAAGGTAAGTTTTTAAAGTAATATACCTGTAAATAATAAATTTATATTAATCCTGTAAAATATTAGTGCTAAATATACTGAATTATTTACAAGGCAAATATCAACTTAAGATCGGGATAAGGTCAAGATAAGTACGGGATACCTTTAATTAATGGTGAATGGTGAATGGTGTGACCTTTGACGAATCATTGGCGGTGGATTCGTGTCAACCCCGTATGTGGTATTATTTATTTTTTACTAATATTGCATTCTTTTAATCAATTTATTTAAATATGTAATCGATGGATACATCATATATTATCAACCATTTAGGTGAAGATATATTTAGTGAGCTTACACCAGTTTCTTCTCCTCTTTTCCAGACAAGTAATTTTTATTTCAGGACAGTCGGTGAATTTAAGAAAGCAATTGAA
>JAUZOY010000046.1 GCA_030706235.1 Bacteroidota bacterium
ATACATTGGAGTAATTATGGTATGTGTCTTGTTATTGATTCTTTAATCAAATATATTGAAAATAAAAGAGGAATAGACATACCTGAATTTTATTGGAATGATATTGAAATAACAGAAAAATATCGTGAACCTGATTATGATTTAGGTGAAGGACTTAATCTTATTTTTAAACTGGGAACTTCTAAATTAGCATATCCGAAATACATAATCAATGATCAAAAATCTAAAGTCAAGCCAAATGTACTTGTAATTGCCGATAGCTTTTATTGGGGAATCTTTAACATGCTGGTTTCAAAGAAAATATTCAACAATAGTCCTTTCTGGTATTACAATCATGAAATTTACCCTCAAAGCAAGGATAAAACCAGATATGTTGATCAATTAAATCTTAAAAAAGAAATTGAGAAACAGGATATAATTATTCTTATGCAAACAGAAGCGACATTATCCAGATTAAGTTTTGGATTCATTGATTCTGTTTACAAAATATATAAAAGAGATAAAAAATAGACCAGAGTTTATATGCTATTAATTTAGCTTCATTTTGCGAAATATCAATAAATTAGATTTATCATAAAGCCGAATCCATTCAGGTGATTTTTCATAAAATTTAATCTTTTCATTATAACTTTTTTCATCAATCGGGTAATAACCCTCTGATGTCCTGAATAGCACTATGTATTCTGCATCATTTACATAAGGGAAATGATATATTTTATCTCTGAATGATATATGTGGAACTATTGAATAATGAGCTGAAACCGCAGCATTTGCAGGAATTAACTCTAATGCTTGATTTATTTCTTTTATATTTAAATCTGTCTGATAATGTTTTTTCGAATAAAACCTCTGGTTGGTTGAATTATACCATATTGACTTTCTTTTATCAATTTTACTTATTGTAGCACCAAACGTAATTAATAAAAATACCAGTGATAAAATCTTTTGTGTCCTGATATTCTTAAAATCATTTACAAAATCAAATAGAGCTAATGTTAATACAGGAACAAATTCAATGGAATACTGATAGTTAATTCCCCATAATGCAAAATCAGTACTAAGCATTTTCTGCATATAAATCGGAATAAGCATGACCAAATAATGCGGCTTCTTTATAAATGCAAAACCACCTGAAAACAAAACCATATAATGCAACTCTGATTTAATTCCACTGTATATTTCCCCATTAATACTACTTCTGAATAATAAACTAAAAATATATCCCGGTCTTTTCAAAATAGTCAGAAACATTTCATTTGCATTATTCCCCAATATAACATATCTTTTTAGTTGACCTAATTCTGTTGCCCCTTGAAATCCTGGCATAACCAACTTTACTACAACATAAAAATAGATTATTGAAAATAACAGTAGGGATAATTGATATAATGGGTTGATAAGCACTTTATTAAATTTGTCTTTTATCATTAATCCCATAATAATAAAAAACATCCACAGTGCCATGTTCTCTTTACAGATAATTATTAAAATGAATAAAAGAACAGTAATTTTCTTATTATCTTTTTCCCAGAAATAAACAAACCATGGAACAAGCATTGCTGCAATAACATTATTGTGAAAATCAAAGGAAAGAGCAGAATAAATACCCCATATTGAGAAAAAATGTACCATAAAAATATATGGTAAGGCTCTGTTTGTTGTATTATATTTACAATAAAAATAAATTCCTAACCCGCCTGCAATTATTGATAAAATTTGTATAATTAAAAGAGAATACGAACCAAATATATAATAAAAAGGAACATAAAAAAAAGTTATTGGAGAAAAATGATCACCAAAGTAATTTTTAAAATTACCCCATGGATCCAATTTAAATGTATTATTGCGAAAATGTGCAAAATCATAAATAGCATTGTTAAACATTCCCAGATCAAGTGCTGAGGTTCTGTACAGGTAATGATTTACTAACGATATCAGTGAATAAACAAAAGCAAAGAATATACAAATTATTAAAAGATATGTAATTTCCTTGCGCTTCATCTTTTATTTCTCAAAATAATGATTATATCAGACATTTGTCTCTTCTACAATATATTGAGGTCGCTTTTTCACTTCATCATTAATTCTGCTTATATACTCTCCTATTATTCCTATTGTTAATAATTGTACTCCCCCTATAAACATAGTACTGATTATTAATGATGTCCATCCTGAAATTACCCTATCGAGAATGAACTTTGAATATAATGCATACAATATTATTAAAAATGCAAATCCGGACACAAGAAATCCCATATAGGTTGCTACTTTCAATGGTAAGTTAGAAAATGAAGTAATACCGTCAATTGCAAACTTGAACATTTTACGAAATGTAAATGCCGTTTTCCCCGACTTCCGTTCATCTCTTGAATATTCTACATAAGTTTGACTGAAACCTATCCACGCAATCTGACCTCTTATAAATTTATTATATTCCGGCATATTCTTTAATTGTTCAACTACAACCTTATCAATCAATCTGAAATCCCCTGTATCAACAGGAATATTTACAGATGTTATCTTTGCCAACAATCGATAAAATACTTTTGCAGTCAACTTTTTGGAAAACGTTTCCCCTTTTCTGGATTTTCGTTTTGCATATACTACTTTATACCCTTCAAGATATTTATTGAATAATTCAGATATTAACTCTGGTGGATCCTGAAGATCCCCATCTATTATTACAATAACATCACCTGTAACATTATCAATACCTGCTGTTATTGCATTCTGATGACCAAAATTCCTGCTGAAACTTATAAATTTTACATTATTATCTTCTTTTGCAATTCTCTTTATAATACTCAATGATTCATCTTTGCTGCCATCATTTACAAATAAAAGTTCATAGTCCGATGAAATATTCAGTGAAGCAGATTTTAATCTGCTGTACAATTCAGGTAATATTGCAGATTCATTATATATGGGCGCAACTATGCTTATTTTCATTCTCTAATTATTATTAATCATTTAATATCGTCTATTCTAAATAAAATCACCTCTTTATATTTTTCCAAAACTGTTACTTTATATTTCGATTGGATATTATCAGATATATAATTTTTATATGAAATTATCTTATCATTTATTTTGAAAGATTGTTTTTCGTTTTCTTTTGTATATGGCATATCTTTAATATTATTACCTTTCAGATTTAATATCTTGATATAAAACAAATTATTTCCATTATAATTATCTGATATAAAAATACAATTCCCTATATTTTCATTCTTCTGAATCTTGGATTTCAGAAAATATGTTATATCATAAAAATTTGAATCTTCATTTTGGTAAACTTTTTTAATAATTCTACTATATGGATAATAAAACAATAAAAATACAAAAAGAATTAAACATATTATTTTATTCACTGCATTTACATTTTCTAATACGCTTTCAAAAATGAAATTCAAACATATTCCTGCCATTATTGCAAATAGAGGGAACAATGGGACATCGTATTGTTCACATTTTGTTTTACTTATCGATATAGCAACAAGATATGTTAATAATGTAATGGAAATTAATAGTCCGATTTTTTTTATTTTCTCATCTTTTGAAAATATAGATATAAAAATTCCAAATAATGAAAATGTAATCCAATATGAAAACTCTTCAAAAATAATTAAATTAATATATTTAAAAAAGTTACCTTTATGCCCTTCGATAGTGCTCAAATACCTGCCTCCTACTTCATTTTCCAGTACAGCCTGAATATAACCTTTTGTAATATAATTTCTTGTGATATAATATCCACCTATTGCAATAATTAAGATTATAAATCCAATAACCAGATTTAGGAATAGTTTTTTGTCTGTTTTCTTCTCAAAAACAACATAATAAAGTAAAATTCCTGGCAAAAACATTATTCCCTGGACACTTTTAGTCATAATTGAGAGAAAAACAAATAAATAAAAAAAGAAAATATATGCATTTCGCTTCCCTGAGGATTCAGCTCTGAAAATTTGATAAAACATTAATAAATATGATATCATAAACAAAGTTAGCAGTGCATCATAATCCCCTGTCCTTGCTGCATGCATTGCTATATAACCCTCTGAAGTAATCAGCACAAGAGAGGAAAATATACCTGTCAATAAATTACCGTTTTTCCCTCTGAAGAACAGGATTATAACTATACATGTTAACAATCCCGCCAATGCGGAAGGTAATCTGACTGCCAATTCATTTATACCGACCAACTTCATAAAAAAACATTGCATTAAAATCAGTAATGGTGGTTTTGTATTCCATAAATCATCAACTCCGTTAAATGTTGTTGCAAGAGAATATCCCGACAAATGCATTTCCAGTGCATTTATTGCTAATCTTGATTCGTCAAAACACCTGACCACAAATCTGTCTAAATGAAGAAATAATGGGAAATATATTATTACACCTAATAATATAAACAGAAACAATATCTTGAACTTTGAAATATTCAGTTTTTTATGTAAGTCTGTCAATTTTTAGTTTTTTTAATATCCTCCGTTTCTTTTTCTGAAAAACCATTCAGTAGAAATGAACGCAATAATTATAAAAAACAGCCATTTAAGATTAATGAATTCATTAAATCTTTCATTGCTGTACGTAACAGATTTAATATCTTCTCTCTTTTCCAGCATGTTAAATAATGAATTAAGATTATTTGGATAAACCATTTTTCCACCATGTTTATTTGCTAATCTGTACATTAGTTGATGATCTGCAATTGTATTTGTAGCTTCTACCTGGAGAGATATTATATTCACTGATCCTTCTTTTTCATATACCTTTTCACCTAATTTTGTTCTTGCTTTATATTTATAATTTCCTACAGGTAATAAGCCTGCATTTAAATAATATGCATTTGAATTTCTGGAAAATATATAATTAAACTTTTTATTATCCTTATTAATTAATTCCAGATTTACATCAGGGTTATTTACAAGCTCATAACTATCATTATATAATTCAGCATTAAATTCAACAGGTTCATTTTCATTAATGTTATTATTCACTATAACACGGAATTTACTCTTGTCATTTTTTGCTGAAAGATATTGAATTATCTTACCAATTAAATCATTGAAATTATCAAAATTATTTTGGGATGCATAATTTGCAAGCCTCCATTTCCAAATGCCTTCTCCGGCTATAAAACCGGCTTTAATTAACCCATTATCATAGAATGAAATGAGTGGGTTTTCTGTTTTAACAACCCCAATTTTCTGATATATCAATACACCCGATGGATTACCCACTTTAAAAGTTCCGAAAGGACATTCAAGAGGAGGATATTTATTTAATGAAGAACGAATATTATCGTTTAAAGAAAAAAGAGAAAAACTTTGATTTACTACGGCCTGAGATTCATTCATACTCCCATTTGCAGAATTAACAATCAATCCAAAATTCATTGCGTTGAGAGCGTTAAAATTAGTTTGTGCTCCTAATATATACAGGACTGGTATCCCTGATGATTTCAGTTTACCAAGTAAATTTGAGGCTAAATTATTTATTGATGGTAATTGATGTAAAACTACTATATTGTAATTATTTATATCTTTATTAAAATCATAAATAAAACCCGTTTCTACCTCATAACCCTGAGTATTTTCTAGACTTTGTTTTATTGCAGATACATCAGGATGAGGTGAATTAGCCAAAATCAGAATCTTTTCTTTTGCATCAAGAACATCGACATAAATATCATAATTATTATTCAGCAAACTTACTTCTCCACTTAAAGGATTCAATTTTATTTTATATGTATGATTTCCCTTTTGTTTTGCTTCTATCTGAAAGATTACAGTACCTGTAAAGTTCTCAGAATTGATATTAATCTGTTTTTCTGATATTTTATTATTATTTTCAAAAACAGCAAGTTCAGTCTTAGCTCCTTTCGATTTATCTGCTTTTATTAATACTTCAACAGGAAAGGTATTACCTAAAAATACCTTACGATTATAATTTACTTTTTTAATGCAAAGATCTTTTCTTACCGTAGTGTCTCCAAGCGCAATTGTATATATGGGAGCTTTTATATTATCTGCAGAATATACAGGATCTTTACCCTTGTTATATAAGCCATCACTTGCGATAATAACTGCACCGACATTTCTATTTATATAACGCTCGGAAATATCATCAAGAAAACCTGAAAAATCAGTTTGCTTATTGCTATATTTATAATCCAGGTCATTGACAACTTTTTCACCAAAAGAATATGACTTTACATCATATTTACCAGAAAGTTTATCAACCAGATTATCAAGATTTTTTTTGTATTCATTTTTATAAAAAGTCGAATCTTTTGTCAGACGAATTGATTCAGAATTATCCTGAGCAACAATTATTATCGGCTTTTCTATATGATTTTCCAGAGTTTTAACTAATGGATTCATAAGTAATAAGGCAATAAGAGAAATGGCAATGAATCTAAACATTGCCATTCCTCTTCTGTACCAAATATTCGTATGAAGAAAACTTTTATCCTTATAATACAGAATAGATGAATAAATTCCTCCACATATTAAGCAGAAAGAAATAAACCATGCTGGATAATCGAATAATATCTGGAAATTCATTAATTTAGCTTGAAAACATATACAAATTTAAAAATCAAATAATTTGGAAACTTGTATTTGTAAGTACTTCAAATTTTCAAATACATTTGACTTTCAACTTTCAACTCATTACGTTTGCATTCCACCACAAACATTGATTACCTGACCTGAAACATAAGAAGAAAGGTCAGAGCCAAGAAATAAAGCAAGTTTTGCAACATCTTCAGGAGTACCGGCTCTTCTTAAAGGAATATTTTTAATCCAGTCTTCCCTGACTTCCTGACTCAGTTTCTGAGTCATTTCAGTTTCAATAAATCCCGGCGCAATTGCATTACAACGGATATTTCTTGATCCAAGTTCCTGTGCGATTGATTTGGTAAAGCCAATAATGCCGGCTTTAGATGCAGAATAATTCGACTGACCCGCATTTCCTTCAACACCAACAACTGAGCTCATATTTACAATTGAACCAAACTTTTGTTTCAGCAAAACTTTCTGAACAGCCTTAGTTATGTTGAAAACCGATTTAAGATTGATTCTTATTACATCATCCCAATTTTGTTCCGTCATTCTCATAAGAAGATTATCTCTTGTAATTCCCGCATTGTTAATTACGACATCAATAATGGGAAAATCTTTCTGAACTTCATCAATAAGTTTTTCAGCATCTGTATAAGAACCTGCATCAGATACATAACCTTTAGCTTTTACACCAAAACTTTGAAGTTCTTTTTCGAGTTGTTGCGCTTTCTCATCATATACTATATCAGAAAAAGCAACATTAGCACCGTTTTCAGCATATTTCAGAGCTATAGCTCTTCCTATTCCTCTTGCGGCACCAGTAATTAAAACAGTTTTACCTTCAACCAATTTCATGATAATATTATTATTTATTAATTTTTGCAAAAATAGTTAAATATTATTAAACGCCATCAGGAATTAGTAATAAGAATTTTGAAGTCCAAAGGCCATATTAATTGAACCACCTAAAATAATAAGTTGTCAAATATTTAAACTAAAAGATTTCCCGGATAATTATTATTTATTGAATTAAAATCTTTTATATCTGAATAAAAAACCAAAAAATTTAACTCCGATAATAAAATGATTGAGAATTGTAGGGATTAAACCATAGTTCTCCCTCATTATATGAAATCTTTCAAATAATGACTTTTTTATTGTTTTTTTTGAAACTCCTCCATCAAGAAATTTAACAAGAATTTTTTTTGTATTTGTAATTGTTGGATTTTTACGAAGTATTCGGATTATCCAGTCAAAATCAGCAGAATGTCGATAATTTATATTTATTGGAACAGTTACGTTACGTCTGACTATTATTGCCTGATGACAAACAAGCATTCCTTTTTGAAAACTCTTCCAGTTTAAACTTTCAGGTGTCTTTAACCTTCTCATACCAATAATATTATTATTTTCATCTGTAATGACTGTTTCACCATAATATATATCGGTATAGTCCTTTTTTTCAGAAAAAATACTTTCCACAGTATCTTTTTCAAATATTTTATCTCCGGAATTAATAAACCATAAATATTCTCCTGTTGCTTTGTTCATTCCTTTGTTCATAGCATCATATAAACCTTTATCAGGTTCAGAAACCCAGTAATATATCTGATCTTCATACTTTTTGATTATATCAACAGTTGAATCTGTAGATCCGCCATCAATAATAATGTATTGAATGTTTTTATAAGTCTGATTAATAATACTTAGAATAGTACCTTCAAGATATTTCTCACTGTTGAAGACTACTGTAATTATTGATATCTGTGGTCTGGAAGGATTAGTGTTCAATTGAAAAAAATGAATTGTAGATAATCAGTAAACTATAAATTATTATATAATATTTTCAACTTTTAGCTTATAACTTTTTAACTTTTAACTAATAAACGTGATTCCATCATATCAAGTATAGAATAACGGATACCTTCGCGTCCTATTCCTGAGTCTTTAACACCGCCATATGGCATATGATCAACTCTGAAAGTCGGGCAATCGTTCAACATAATACCACCTGCATTAATATTTTCAAATGCATAATTCATCTGAGCAATATTATTTGTAAAAATACCGGCCTGAAGCCCGTATCTTGTATTATTAATATTTTCAATTGCAGAATTGAAATCAGAATACTTTTCAATAATAACAACAGGACCGAATATTTCATTTGAACATACTTTCATTTCAGAATTTGTGTTTGTTAAAACAGTAGGCTGGAAATATGTACCTTCCCTCCTACCCCCGCAGAGAAGCTTTGCGCCTGCATTTATTGCTTCGTTTACCCATGTTTCAACGCGTATCGCATTCTTTTCATCTATCATTGAAGATATTTCAGTCTGCAGATCCAGCGGATTACCAAATTTTAAATTATTTACACCATCAATAAATTTTTCAGTAAATTCATTGAAAAGATTTTCATGAACATAAATACGTTGCGTATGAATACATACCTGCCCTGAATATGAAAAACCGCCGGCTAAATTTTTCCTCACACAATCATCAATATCGGCACTTTCTGTTATAATAACACCTGCATTACCACCAAGTTCAAGCACTATCTTTTTCTTGCCGCAGTTCTTTTTCATTTCCCATCCTACAACAGAAGAACCTGTAAAAGTCAGAAGTTTTATACGATCATCTGTAACAAGCTGATTACCGGTAGAACGATCCATCGGAAGAATTGAAACAGCTCCTTTGGGCAATAAATCTGTATTATGAAGAATTTTTGCTAGTTCGAGAGTAGAAAGTGGTGTTTTTGATGCAGGTTTAAGAATAATAGGACATCCTGCTGCAATAGCAGGAGCAATTTTGTGCACTGCCAGGTTTAAAGGAAAATTAAACGGAGATATTCCGGCAACAATTCCAACAGGAAAATATCTGACCAAACCTTCCTTGTTTTTTCCTGCCGGAGTCCAGTCTATTGATAAGTACTCCCGTGGCAGACGTTTTGATTCTTCAGCTGCTACAATAAATGTCTGAATAGCCCTGTCGATTTCTCCTAAAGCATAAAGAATAGGCTTACCTGATTCCAAACACAATACCTCAGCTATATGTTGCTTTTCTGATTTTAAATCAGAAGCAATATTCATAAGAATATTATAGCGAACAAATGAAGGTAATTCCTTCATTTGTTTTTCAGCAGACTTAGCCTTCTCTATTGCCTTTTCCAGAATTTCAGCTGTTGAGAGATATGTCGTTGCTATAATCTCATTATTAAAAGGGTTAATAACATTCATTTGTATTGTTGATGCAATAAAATCCCCTCCTGAGTAAATCTTATATTCTTTCATTTAGAACAATATTAAAAGCCTTTAGAATAAATATGTGCAAAATTAATTTATTTTAATGACTTATACAAAAAAATAATCCTCATAATCACAACTGATTTTCAACAAATTAAACTAAAAGTCAGTACATTGTTAAACTTTTTAATGTTTTGTTTACTATAAAAGTATTAATTTTGTTTTGGTTAATTATAAATCATAAATAAAAATTATGCATAAATTATCACTATATTGGATTTTGATAACGGTTTTGATACTGACATCATTCAGCACATATTCACAGGAAAATAAAGATTCTGTAAAATCAAAACTTCCTCAGGATACAATGAAAATTAGCCCTGTACCTGAAATATCCACGGGAAAAGATACAATAAACCTGCAAAATAAATCTGTAACCAATATAAATCCTTCAAATGAAGTGCAGGTTAAAAAAGATTCTTTAAGTATACAAAGCAAACCGACATATAATCCGAAGTTTAAGAATTATAAATTAAACAGAATGTATGTAAAGGCAACTAAAGACTATGAAAAGAAAGAATATAATGCTGCAATGGCAGTACTTGATTCTGTTATTCATGCTCAACCAACAGATTCATTATTATTACCCTTGCTTTATTTATCAAGAGGAAATAATAAGATTAAAGTTGGAGATCCGGCATCAGCAATAGAAGATTATAATTTAGCATTACAGATAAATCCTTCGTTTTCTATAGCATTATCCAACAGAGGAGTTGCAAAGCATATTCTCGGAAAAGATGCTGAAGCTGTTGAAGATTTAGCAAAAGCGATATCCATTAAACCGGATTATGCTGAAGCATATTATAACAGAGGAATTTCATATTTTTCACTGAAAAAGTATTCTGAAGCTATTTCAGATTTTTCCAAAGCTCTAAAATTTAAACCCGACTATCTCGAAGCATTAAACAACAGATCAGTTGCAAAGTTCCATTACGGTGATATTGCCGGTGCTTGTGATGATTTAAATAAAGCTGTAGCACTTGGAGATTCAGATGCGCTCGAACTTATTAATGACCAATGCAAATAATATTTTAGTTTTAAGTTTCAGCTTAGAACAATAAAATAAATTTATTAGCATTCCATATTGGCAACAAATAGTATAATTTTAAATAAATAAATGAAAGCAAGAACCTTTGCAGAAAAGATTTTTGAAGCAGAAAAAGGAAGCATAGTATTTAAAATGCCGGATATAGTTTTATCCCATGACAATTCTGCAAGTATTAAAGGCACTTTCGAAAAAATGGGAGGTGCAAAAATATTTAACCCTGATCAATTACTTATTGTACTTGATCATAATGCCCCACCAACAAATGCCAAGCTGGCCAATGATTATCAGAAAGTAAGAGAGTTAGTAGAAAATCAGGGGATAAAAAAATTTCATGATGTTGGCAAGGGTATTTGTCATCAGATTATGTCTAAATATGCAAAACCTAAGATGTTAATTGTTGGCAGTGACAGTCATAGTTGTACAGCAGGAGCATTTAACACTTTTGCAACCGGTATTGACAGAACAGAAACTGCAGGCCTATGGAGAAATGGAGAAACGTGGTTTAGAGTTCCTGAATCTATCAAAATCACTCTAAAAGGTAAACTTCAGGAAGGAGTTTATGCAAAAGATCTGGCACTTTGGATTATCGGTATACTGGGTTCAAGTGGTGCTGATTATATGTCTATTGAATATCACGGTGAAGGAGTTAGTACATTATCTGTTTCTGACAGAATGGTATTAGCAAATCTTGCATCAGAAATGGGTGCTAAAAATGCCGTTTTCCCATCTGATAAAGTTTTGTGGGATTTCTTAGGAGAAAAAACAGAAGGAATATGGGCTGATGAAAATGCAGAATATATTAAAAAACTTGATATTAATTTAAACGACATTTTCCCTGTTGCTGCCTGTCCGCATCATGTAGATAATGTTAAAGCAATCTCTGAAATCGAAGGGACTACCATAAATCAGGCTGTAATTGGTACATGCACAAATGGAAGAATTGAAGATCTCAGAATAGCAGCTGAAATTCTAAAAGGTAAAAAAATAGCTAAGAATTTTCAATTACTCATAATACCGGCATCACAGGAAATATATCTTCAGGCTATTGCCGAAGGTTTGGTTCAGATTTTTCTTAATGCAGGTGGGAACATACTTTCTCCTTCATGTGGTCCATGCCTTGGTACAGGTCAGGGAATTCCAGCCGACGGATTTAATGTTATTTCAACTGCAAACAGAAATTTCTTAGGTAGAATGGGTAATAAAATGGCCAATATTTACCTTGCATCACCTGCAACCGTTGCTATTTCTTCAATAAACGGTAAGATAACTGATCCAAGAGGGATGAAAGGTATAGATAAATTTCCTTATCACAAAATTCAAAGCAAAACTATTGAAATCAAAAAAGAAGATGACAGATACGACAAAGTAACAAAAGTCTGGAACTACAGTGATGTGGACAACCTTAACACTGACCAGATGTTTGCAGGGAATCTTACATATAATATCAATAGTAATGAACCTGAAAAAATAAAACCTAATCTATTTAAAGGATTTGACGATAGTTTTTCTGAAAGAGTTCAGAATGGCGATTTTATTATTGCCGGAGAAAACTTCGGATGCGGTAGTTCAAGAGAACATCCATCTGTAGGTTTATCATTCTGCGGAATTAAAGCTGTAATTTGTAAATCTGTTTCAAGAATTTTCTATCGTTCTTCTATAAACCAGGGTCTTGCAATTATTGTTCAACCAGAAGCAGTTGATTATTACAAACAGGGGGACAATGTAAATATTGACTTTGCCAAAGGACTTGTCACAATAAGAGATAAGCAATTACGTTTTATTCCCTTACCGGAAAAACTTATGGGCATCCTGGATGCTCAGGGACTTATAAATTGGATTAAAAATAATAAGTAAAAAAGAATAAAAGTATAAAGACTGAAAATATTTAATTAATGGAAATATTCTTAACCGGAGTTACGGGGTTCCTCGGAGGAGAAATTTTAATTCTCCTTTCAAAGAAAAAAGAAATAAAGAAAATTTATTGTCTGATTAGAGCAAAAAATGAAGAAGAAGGCTACCTGAGACTTGAACATGTTTTCGAATTACATGGTGATCATTTTGATAAAAATAAAGTTTTCCCGATAATTGGGAATCTAAGTGATACCACTCTTTCAAATGAATTAATCAACAATAACAGACTACAAAACATAAATTTAATAATTCATGCTGCTGCAAACACTTCCTTCGGAAGAATGTATGATGATCTTGTACAGACAGTTAATATAGGCGGTTTAAATCATATTCTTCAGTGGGTTAGTCATTTAAAAAAACTTGAAACATTTGTTTATGTAGGAACAGCTACTATTTGTGGTAAACAAGTTACAAACCGTGTAGTGTTTGAGGATGAATCTCCAAATATTAATGCAGCTCATCTTGTAAAATATTCTTATACAAAAATGATGGGTGAAATAAATGTAAGAAAAGTTATACCAGAAGATAAATTACTAATAGTCAGGCCATCAATTATTATGGGAGACAGCAGACCAATAATACCAAGATCTAATGTTATTCTCTGGGCTCTTGCTACTTTGAATTTGATCAGATTAATTCCTGTTAATCCTTATTCTGATCTTGATATTATTCCGGTTGATTTTGCTTCTGAATCAATTGTAAAATTGATTTTTGGTAAAAGGAATCACAATACCTATCATATTTCTTCCGGAACAGAATCCAAAACCAACACTTTATTAGTTACAAATCAAATTGCAAATTATTTTCCGGAAAAACCTCCATTTAAGTTTCTTAATCATGAATTCATTTCACAAATGAAAGACTGGGCAAGAAACAGAATTAAACCCGGTAATACTCTAAGCGACTATAATGAATATCTTGATTATTGGAAACAAACATTTGAAGAAAAATCAAATTTAAGAATACTCTTTGCAGGACTTGAGCCTTACCTTAACTTTATTGAACTCGGACAAATTTTTGATAATTCAAGATTGATTAATGATACAGGTATTGCCTATCCTGAACCTGCACATGAATATGTCAAACGGTCTATTTCATATCTGAAAAATATTGATGTTTTTGAAGGTGCCATTGACCCCTGATATTTTCTGAAATAATAAATATCATTCAGTAAATTATATTAAAAACAGCCTATAAATATGCTTAGCAAATTTTATAGGCTATTTTTATATTGATTATTTTTTATTTAATAATTGAAAATTAAACGGGAAAGCTATCATTTTAGAAAGTTCTTCCCCGGCTTCAAGCATTTCATCATCACCCTCATCATAAAACCAGTTTATCTCAATGATTATACCCTTATTATTAAATTTATGAATTTTACTTATTATATCAAATATAAATTTAGCTGAAGACGAATTAAAATATTCAAAAACAAGGTTAATAATAAGTTTGTTTGCTAAAGCTTCATTCGATTTACTAATTATTTCAACTTCAAATTTATCTAACCAATTTAAAACCGGTTGATAAAAAGCTCTAACATTTTCAGGACGTGATTTGCCTATTATATCAAAAACATTATTCTTTATATCAAATAATATTTTGGGAGAAATATCTGTAGCTTCTATATTTAGAGAATCCATATATTATAAATGTTCATTTTAATTATATGTTAATAAATTTATTTTTTCAAAAGTATTATCTCGTTATTAGCTTTATTTAATAAAATTCTAATCAAACCAAATCTACATATATTTCTTAAACTCTATTATGACATCACTTTCTCAGACATAAATACTTTTTCTGTGCAAAAATATAAATTTTATCTTTTCTAATATATTTTGTAACAAAATATATAATAATAAGTATAAAGTTATGTTCAATTCTAAAAGGTTTAAATATTATTGATGACAAGAGGAAAATTTATATTTATACTTATTTTTTATTTATTGGGTGGAATTATAAATTTATTCGCCCAGGATATTCATTTTTCTCAATTTAATTCATCTCCTTTAACATTGAATCCTGCTATGTCGGGACTTTTTGATGGCGATTACAGGTTTATTCTTAATTACAGAAATCAATGGAGCTCAGTAACAACACCATATAGAACAGCATCGGCGTCGGCTGATGGCAGATTTATTCAAAAAAAAGATGCAAAAGATGTATTTGGAGTTGGATTGCTATTCTTTAATGATAAGGCCGGTGATTCAGAATATGGCACGACAGAGGTACAACTTTCAGTAGCATATTTTAGATCTCTTTCAAAAAACAATTCAAATTATATATCTATAGGTGTACAGCCCGGTTTTGCTCAAAGAACCATTAATTATACAAATCTGAAATTTGATAATCAATATGACGGAGCTGTCTTCAGTCCTAATCTACCTAATAATGAACATTTTGATTATAATAAAATAAATTATTTTGACATAGGTCTTGGAATTAACTGGTATTACAAGCCTAATAAAAAATATAACATTAATACCGGTGTGAGTATTGCTCATATTAATCAACCCAATCAATCATTTGTTAATAATTCTGATATAATACTTGATCCGAAATTAACTGTTTATGCTCAATCTGAATTGCTTATAAAAGGTGAATTCTATGGACTTCCAAGTCTTATGTATCTTCATCAGGGGACACTTCAGGAACTGACTTTTGGAGGATTCCTAAAATATATTATTGATCCTGAAACATATAGCTACACAGCATTATATGGAGGATTATTCTACAGAAATAAAGATGCAACTTTTATTACTGTTGGTCTTGATTATAAAAAATTTTATGCAGGATTGAGTTATGATTTTAATATTTCAACCTTAAAACCTGCAAGCAACCTCAAAGGAGGTTTCGAATTATCCCTGATTTATAAAATTGGTAAAACAAAATATTCATACAA
>JAUZOY010000047.1 GCA_030706235.1 Bacteroidota bacterium
AACTATCGCAAAGTTCAGTAAATTATATACTAACCCTTTCGCGTTACTCTGCGCAATACTTAGCGTTTCTTTGCGGTTAATAAAACTATCGCAAAGTTCAGTAAATTATATACTAACCCTTTCGCGTTACTCTGCGCAATACTTAGCGTTTCTTTGCGGTTAATAAAACTATCGCAAAGTTCTGTAAATTATATACTAACCCTTTTGCGCTACTCTGCGCAATACTTAGCGTTTCTTTGCGGTTAATAAAATTATCGCAAAGTTCAACCTTTATTGAATATTCTTTTATCATTATATATAAATATCAAATAATTCCTATAAAGATAATATTTATTTTTCTCAACTCATATCTCATCATTTCCTCCTATACTGATAAAGTATCCCTCTATCAAACGGAGTCCATAAACAGGCTTTCATTCCACTATACTTCAATCCTCTGTTTGTCCACGTATTGCATGTGGTAAACAGACTAAACACTCCTTTAGCTTCAAAAAAACAATCATCCTGTCCAAAACTATGATGTCTTATAAGCTCAACATTCCCATTAGCATCTTTCTGAAAACTGTTTTCAATGTATTCAACCATTTTCAGATAATTTTCAGTGCTGATAAAAACCTCCCTGCATCTGTTGTCAGGTGATAAATCCCTGTAGAAAGTTACATGCAAAGCAGTACCACTGAGAAAGAACAATGCTTTAAATGCAGTAGAAAATTTCAGGTCCGACCATTCAGGAGTATTAAGATAAAATTCTCTGTCACCCCAACCAAAACCTATATATTTCTCATTTGTATCCTTTGAAAGTGTATATATTGTTTTTATTTGTTTGCTCCAGTCCTTGTATTTGCTCCTGTAAGGTAAAACCAAATCTGTATGTACCCCGTTTGACAATATATGGATTTCTATCCCTGAAGTTTTTACTTCTCTGAAATTCCCATTAATAGTAATTAAAGAGAATATATATGCTAACAAAAGATAAACAATTATTATTCCGACAAATCCAGCAATAAATCTTATAAATATCTTAAATTTCATAGCTTTATATTAATATTTATACAAAGCTATGAAATTATTTTGATTTTACTTTTCAGAATAAATCTTTGCAAGATTGATAATAACCTCTACTGCTTTTTCCATTGATTGCAGAGAAACATATTCGTATTTCCCGTGAAAATTAATTCCTCCGGCAAAAATATTAGGACAAGGCAATCCCATGAATGATAATCTGGCTCCATCTGTTCCTCCTCTGATTGGTACAACAATCGGTTTAACATCAGCCATATTCATTGCTTTTATTGCATTTTCGACTATATAATATACCGGCACAATCTTTTCCTTCATATTATAGTACTGATCCTTTATTTCAATTGTAGCAACACCCTCTCCATATTTCTTATTTATGAAACTTACTGCTTCCTGAATAAATTCCTTTTTATGCTCAAATTTAACCCTGTCATGGTCACGGATAATATACTGCAGCATACTCTTTTCTACACTTCCTTCAAATTTAATAATATGATAGAATCCTTCATAATTTTCTGTAAATTCAGGCCTTTCATTAACAGGAAGCATTTCATTTAATTCAATACCAACAAGCATTGAATTAATCATTTTATTCTTTGCATATCCCGGATGTATGTTTTTTCCCTGTAAATAAATCTTTGCACTTGCAGCATTGAAATTTTCACATTCCAATTCTCCAACTCCACCACCATCCATAGTATAAGCAATATCAGCTCCAAATCGATTTACATCAAAGAAATCTACTCCTCTGCCTATTTCTTCATCAGGAGTAAAACCGATTTTAATTTCAGGATGTTTAATTTCAGGATGATTAATCAGATATTCTACAGCTGTAATTATTTCAGCTATTCCGGCCTTATCATCAGCTCCAAGAAGTGTATTTCCATCAGTAGTAATAATTGTCTGATTAACATATTCTGAAAGCTCGGGAAAATCTACTGGTGAAAGTATTAAATTCTTATCCTTGTTCAGAACTATTTCCTTACCGTCATAGTTCTGGATAATCTGCGGATTAACATTAGCGCCTGACATGTCAGGACTTGTATCATAATGGGCTAAAAATCCTATTACAGGAGCTTTATAATCAAGATTCGAAGGTAATGTAGCCATCAGATAGCCTTTTTCATCTATATGCACATCTTTCAATCCAAACTCTGTAAGTTCTTCTTTAAGATGTACAGCTAATACAAGTTGTTTTGATGTGCTGGGAAATGTTTCTGAATTATCATCCGATTGTGTATCGAATTTTATGTATTTTAAAAATCTGTTTAATAAATTACTCATGTTTTTTTTGTTTATTTAAATTTATAATCATATTATTTATCTTTTATCTCTTTTAATATGAGATGTTTTTACTTTGCAATATTTTTTGTGAATTTGCTTCTCCAAGTCTTGCCCCTTTAATGAAATATTCGTTTGCTTTATTATCATCACGCAAAGCCTGATAGCATAAACCTAAAGTATAGTAGGTAAGAGAGAAATTCGGGTCTATATCAATCACTCTGTTATAATATTCAATAGCTTTCTGCATATTTAGTTTTGCATAATAATAATTGCCAAGATTATGCAATCCAAGTGTATATTTTGGATTAACCTGTACAAGTTTTGAATAATATATAAAAGCACTGTCATATTTGGCTTCATTATAATAGCAATTGCCAAGATTATTAAGTGCCTTCTCATTTGACTGATTACATTCCAGTGTTTTTTTATAGAAATATTTAGCTTTTTCCTTTGCTTCCTTCCTGGCTTTATCATCTACACCCTGTTTATCGCCAATTCGATACCAATAAGTTCCGATTCCATAGTATACTTTATCAATCTGAGGCTCTTTCGGTATCATATCAGTCCAGAGTGTAAGACTATTGGTCCATACCTTAGCTCTTTGAAAAGTTGCAATCGAGTAACTTAAAATTATTAAGGCAGCAATCCCTGTTATGATATATTTCAAAGATATTTTGCCGGATAATTTTTTGTTATATAAATAGGTAAAGCCTTCACCACCTGCATAGAAAAATCCAAGACATGATATATAAAAATAACGATCAGAAGCAAGGGACATCCCAACAGGTAAAACCTGAATAACCAGTATTATACAAGCAAGATAAAATAAAACAGCGTACAAAAGAAGTTTTGTTTTCCTAAGAGAGAAATATGTTATCAGTGCAAGTGATATAAAAGCTATAGGAGCAAAATAATATATTCCCGGAAGTACTCCCCCAACCTTAGCCGGATAAGGATAAATAATTGCAAGATTTGCAGGAACAAACATTTTATAAACATAAAACATTATTGCATAAAAAGGGAAAAGCAATTTATCTAAAGATGAATATGCTGAAACATTATATAACCCTTCGGCATGCTTCTGTGCTATAATTGCCAATATACCAAAGATTATCGAAATAATAAAAAATGGTATTTTCTCTATTACCATACGCTTTGTTATCTGCTTTTCCTTTAAATAATCTATCAGTAACAATACTAAAGGTAAACTCACAGCCATTGCCTTTGAAAGAACAGAAAAAACAAAAAATATGAAGGATATAAGGTAGTACTTATTTTTCTTTTTGTCATCAATATAATAAAGATAAAATATCATTGAAAAAATAAAGAAAAAACCATATAGCACATCCTTGGTTTCTGATATCCATGACACTGATTCAACATGTAGAGGATGTACTGCAAACAATAATGAAAATATCACTGCAACACCAAGTTTTCTTGACATTTTAAACCCAAGCCAGAATACAAGCAATGTATTACACAGATGAAGCACAACATTTGTAAAATGATAAAGAAATGGATTGAGTTTGACAAAATGATATTCAATAGCATAAAGAAATATCGTTAAAGGATGATAATTAGCCATTACGAAATTGCTGAATATTTTCTTAATATCAATCTTACCTATAAATGCAAGATTTTCATGCAGATACCCTTCATCATCCCAGCCTACAAAATCATTCTTGAACGAAGGCCAAAATGCTATTAATGTTAAAAAGAAAATTCCAATAATTGCATATAGTATATTTTGTTTTTCTTTTTCCGTCAATGAAACTTTTTTCTTTAGAGGATGCTGCTGTTTTATATTTCGATGATTAACAGTACCTTTATTTTTAGTAATGGGTTTATTTGCCATATTTTATATTTGCAATTAATATTTATTTCGCAAACCTACAAAATCTTTTTGAGAAAATGCATAATAAGCTGACAGCGTGTAAAGCACCTGTCAGTGTTATATTTTATATTCTGAAATTAAGCATAAAATAATAAACAATTAATTAATAGTGCTCACGTTTAATTTTTTAGACATAAATAAATATGCAACTAAAAGTTTAAAGTTTGAAGATTTTATATGAATTTTTTTTTGTACTTTTAGAAAATTTTAATACCACTGGCTATAAAATAAACATGGAGGAAATTTAAATGGCTAATAAAAATGTAAAAAGTTCAGTTAGTGATAATTCTATAGATACTCATTTGATAAGTGTAATTAATGGAACCAGACGCTTCGAAAATATTTTTCAATCACTGACCAGAATGATACTTGGTGACCCTAAAATGATTGAGAGAGTTACTGTTAACGGAAGAAATACTTATGATTTTAAAGTATTTCGTACCGGTCCTAAACATATTATTGGTATGTTTGATGAAATAAATAGTTTCGTCTCTTATGTAAAGGATGCGGCTGAAGGTGGTTCATCAAAGGAAATGGCTTTTGTGTTAATTGGCGAACCCGGTAACGGAAAAACTTTTTTTGTTGATCATCTTAGTTCGTTATACAGATCTTTCATTGCCAAACCGGATAACAGAAGATATACTTTCCGCTTTAAAAACCTTGATAAATTAGGAGGTTATGGAAAGATCACTTCCATTGAATCTCAAACTTATGAAGATCCAATGATTCTGGGATTAAACTTATTTGATGATAAACAGGATAATATAAATTATCTCTCTTCTTTGGGAGCTACCGAAAAACAAATTGAAACTTTTTATAAGAATTATCGCCAGCTTGGCGCATGTACTTATTATATCTACAGCCAGATAAAAGAATATTGCGACTACAATCCTGATTTATTCAAGGAATTTATTGAAGTAGTTCCCGTATCTGTAAGTGAATCCAGAGGTACAATTACAGGAAAATATGCTGCTAAAGATAAAATTACTTCTTCAGCTGTTGACCTTCTTGGTGAAGAATCTATTACAAGATTGTTAAATATCACCGATACTGATAATCCTTACAGATTTGACCTGCGTCGTGGTGCACTTGCAAGAGTAGCCGGTGGTGGTATACACTTTGCTGATGAAATATTTAAAAATAAAAAAGACCTTGTACAGGTTTACCTTGGTGTAATTCAAAACAGAACTATCGAAATTGAAGGTTTCAAATGGCCTCTTGATTCTCTTATTATTGCTACCAGTAATAATTCAGAGTTTGCTACTTTCCTCGAAGAAAAAGAACAGGCTCCTATAGTTGACCGTTGTCGTTTGTCTTATATGTCTCATAATACAAATCATAAACTTCAGGAAGAACTTACCGCTTATGCAATTGGCGGAAAAGAAAAAACTACTTTTACAAATGAAAAATTACATATAGATCCAAATCTGAATTATTCAATTTCTGTTTCTGTAGTTCTTAGCCGAATGCCTATGAATGACAAACTTACTCCTGTCGAAATGATGAAACTTTCTGCAGGTGAAGTTGCCGGTGAAAAAAGTATCAAAACTCTTAGTGAAGTAATCAGCGACTTGAATACTGATCCTGATATAACAAAACGTTTCGGACAAAAAGGTCTTGGTCACAGAAACCTTGGAAGAGCTTTACAGGTACTGCTTGAAAGATCCGAAACCCAGGAAGGTAAATGTATGTTCGCAGGTGATGTTTTCAAATCTATTGAAAGTATTGTCCTCGATTATGTTCAGGACCCTAATGATAGAATCAAGTATTTTAATGACATTAAAACAGCGAAAGGCTTATACCGCAAAAATGTTATGTCCGCAATATTCAATGCCTATATGAATGAACCAAATGCTGTTGAAAAAGATGTATTGAATTATGTCAATATGATAATTGGTATTGATGCCAAAAACCTCGGGCCTGACAAGATCTGGACTTACCAGGATCCTCAAACAAAAAAACTTATACCTCTTAAAATTGATGAAACTTTCATTAATAGTGTCGAAGAAAGATTAGGCCTTAAGAATGAAGAACAAAAACAGAGTTTCAGAACTACTATATCCAAGATTTACGGACAAAAGATGATCAAAGATCCTACATACAATTTTATGGACAATAACGAACTTGTAAAAGCTGTTACTGACGTAAGATTGAAATCTGACGTTGCCGGAGCCGGCAGCCTTGTTGGTGCTTTGTCAAATCGTACAAATGATGAAAACCAGAAACTATACAACCGTATGCTTGATACAATGATACATAAACTTGGTTACTGTTCAACCTGCGCCCAGAAAACTATTGAATACTTCTGTACTCAGGATGATGCAAATTAAATAACATCATAGCTTTAATAAAAAAGAGGCTGCCTTATTAGACAGCCTCTTTTTTTTTAATTGATTATAATCTTTTTATTAATTACCCCCGACTTACTAACAACACTTACAATATAAATTCCTTTTGAAACTACTGGTAGTTTTATCTTCTCAGAATTACTGTTGATCTTATATGGTTCTATAATTTGTTTGCCTGTTATATCTGATAATGAGATATTTCCATCAATGTTTTTACCATTATTACTATTCACATAAATATAACTTTCATCATTCCAAACAAAAATGTCATTTCCCGGTGTTTCAATATTTCGGATGCCTTCATACTCTTTTAAGGTAAAATGAATATAAAACCTGTCCTTTAATTCTTTTGTTGAATAGGTAAAAGAATATACCGGATTGTTGATGAAATTGCTCAAACTTTTATTTTTCTTATCTTCAATGTAAATATGATATTTTACAGGAAAGTTGGTTGCATCAATTAGTGAAATTTTAAAATCTCCATCCGACAATGATTCAAATTTTACCGGAACAATAACATCAGAATCATTTACTAATACCGGCAATGCATTTATTGATAAATTAACACTACCTGTAACAGTATATATATTCGGCATTTGTGATTCTGTATTTTTCAATTTTAACGCATCATATTTGTCATCAAAACCTGTTGTTGCATTTGTATCAAAATATATAACCGTATAATCAATATAACCGGAGTTTCCCGAAGCACTAAGTCTTATCAAAGATCTTTGATCATTATTGGTTTTATAAAATGCCGGTGCAGGATTAATAATATCTCTTCTTACTTTATTGTTAATGCTTAAACTTCCGCTATAAATTGCTTTAACAAGGAAACCTTGCATTATTGGAATTATATTAGCATCAGCAGCACCATTGTTGCTTATTCCGGAAATATACGAAGTATAAAAACCATTTCTATAAGTAGTATTATTAAAAAAATACAAACCCGGCAAAACACTTTTTCTTGTCCAGCCTTCACCATCCCAGTCAATAGGTGAAGGATATGGATTTCCAATAAGATTCCATCCATCAAGTTCAGGGTTATTTTTTACGCCTTCATTAGTTACGTTTGCTGTTAGTGAATCATTATTTACTTCACCGAAAATATTCAACGTCGTATTCTGTAAATCAACTGCAAGGCCTTTTAATGTATCAAAATAAATACCCGGCTGTTCCCAGATACCCTTTTGTTCATTATAACTAAAACATGTCGGAGCAGGGTATGTCTGAGTTACAGGACCAAGTATCAGGTCCATATTATTGCCAAGCTGACTTATCAAAGCCTTTTGTACAGGCGAAGAAATGTAATGCCATTTTAGAGGTCCGCTGATATATTTCTGTACCATAACTCCTCCTTTTACCATTCCCTCCCCCTTTCCTGATATTAAAGCTGTTCCATGAGCATCAGACTGTAGAAGTAGTATACCATTTGTATTTATATTCCCTTTTTCAGGATAAACTATACCTGAAATTCTTACAGAATCTCTCAATATCAGCCCATTGATATTATTAAGTGTTAAATTATTAAAATCTGTTTTGCCAATTATACTTTGACTTCCGGTACCATTGAAAATACATGTACCATTACCTGTATTTCTGTAATTACTGTTATTTACCCAATTTCCTTTTATCTTAAGACTGCAACATGATGAAATATTTATTGATCCACCCCAATTGATATTCATATTATTACATGCAGCTCCCTCATTATTTATAATTGGCATATTTTTAACATCTGAAGGAATATACACATCATCAGTATCAGAAGGTATACGATTCATTACATTCCAGTTACTGATATTAAACCAGTCATTGTTTATATTTCCTGTCCAGCAAAAAGAATTCTGTATAGTAAAATCTGCATCACTTACATCTTTTTGAGAGCTTCCCAAATCTGATACTCTTATTCTGTATTTATTCCCGGCCGGTGTAAATGAATTTATATTCCATTTGTATAAGCCATCTGTTGCATTAATAGCTCCCGCAAGAAGGCTGTATGTTTTCCCTCCATCCTCAGATATCTCAATATTTATTTTATTTGCAACTCCGTAATTCCATTTGATATCTCTGTTATCACCCTGTTTGTAAACCTCTCCTCCATTTGGAGATATTAGCCTCAGATTATACCTCTTATCAGCAGATATAGCACTCGTTTTAAGGTCATTAAAATTATCACCTGCAATTAGAGCAAAAGCAACTATTACTGAATCACCCGGATTAATATTATATGGCCCCGCACTTAGGATATGAGACACATCACCAATAGAGGCTTTTGATCTTAGAATTCCACCTGACATGACTTTATATTTATTAGCTTTGCTTATCCCATTATATGTTCCGATACTTCCATTTGACCCATCATTATTAAAAGCATAATAATTTATTTTGCCGGGAGTCAGTAATTTTATTCCTCCATATTTCCCATATTGTTTGTAAACATATCCCATCTTATTTATCGAGTCATAATCTGCCAGATTACCGGTATTTGATGTAATATTCCAGTCAGCATAAATCCCTGCAAAAAGATTATTTATAATTGTCTTTCCGGGATTTTTAATTTTATATTCAACAATTACAAACTTTTGATATTGTGTAGCTTTCCACGCATATGTATTTTGTAATACAGTCACTCCTGTATTATATAATAAAGAACTGTTATCACGAAATACTGATTTTAAATCAAAATCAGATATATGCGAAGGATATACAAGCTTAACATTTGAAACAGAACTAAATGAACTATCGTAAGAAGCAACTTTTGTAGGTGAAACCGCTACAATCAAACCTGCATTAAATAGCATGTTTGTGAGATTGTAATTAAATCCTACTCCCGGACTTTCATTATATGAATCCGAACAATTCCCGCTATTACTATATTGAATATTATAACCTATTCTGCCTTTACTGGTAATTGTAGTAGAAACACTATTTACATTCACATCTATGTAATCTTTATTTACCATAAATGGTATATACTGAAATTCTGAGTACTTTCCATCAGTATACTGAATCTTTAATAGTAATTGTGTGTTAACAGGAATATTGGGAAGTAATTTTATACTTAACCTGTCATAGGAATTATCGGTTTCTTCAAAAGTCTGCAAAGTTCCTATATAAGTACTGCTATTTATAATCTGAATATAAGGTGAATTACATGATAGACTTAACGTTAGATTTGTTGTGGCTTTAAGATAGTTCTTAAAAACACCTGAAATATAAATATTATCTCCCGGATAAAAAATATTTGCTTTATCATCAGTAATAGTTTTATCAGTCATTTCTATCGAAGGAGTGTTAGTTTCGGTTAGTGCACGATACAGATTAACCCTACCTCTTCCTAAAAGGCCTTTATATGTTTCGTTTCCGGATATATTATCAATATTATCTGCTGTTACCTTTAACTGTTCTCCGATCTGTATTGCAGAATAATCAGGAAAATATGATTTAACTATAGCTGCACAACCTGCAATTATCGGACATGCATATGAGGTACCGCTGTATACACTACTATAGCCTCCACCATATGTAGTTGTATATACCCCTTCACCGGGAGCACAAATATCTATATTTGGGCCATAAGTAGAACCAGACCATTTATTATCACTCTTATTTGTACCGGCAACGCTTATTACATTATCGTATGACGCAGGATAATATATACACTGACTTCCTGAATTCCCGGCTGCTGCAACTACCAATGCATCCTTATTAAAAGTTGCATAATTTATAATATCCTGCTCATACTGACTATATCCCGCTGTTCCTCCCCATGAACAATTAATTATCTGACATCCATGATCTGCAGCATATACAATACCTTCATATGCAGCAGTAAATGCACCACTTTTATTTGATACTTTTACAGGAAGAATTTTACATCTGAACCCTACACCTGCCATCCCAATATTATTATCTGTGACGGCTCCTGCGAATCCGGATACAAGAACACCATGAGTTGAAACTAAATTACATGTAGGATCATTATCATTGTCACCCAAATCCCAGCCTCTGAAGTTATCAACATACCCGTCATCATCATTATCAACACTATCAATTGGATCTTTATAATTATATTTTATACTCCCTTTTAAATCAGGATGATTAAAATCTATTCCCGAATCTGTAATACCGATTACTATATTACTGTCCCCTTTACATATATTCCATGCTTCATATGCTTTGATATTTGTCAGATAATATTGCTGACCTCCGGTTACCGAACCGGGATCATTAGTATTATATAACGGATGCGGAATATAATGAGGTTCAGCATATTCAACAATATTGCTGAATTTAATCATATTCACAGCTTTTTCAAAAGGTATCTCAGTATTCGTATATTCGACTTCATAAATTAATGACAAGTCTGTTAAAGTCTCTCCTGAATTACTTTTATTCTGAAGAAGGGTTTTATGATGTGGAAATTTTTTGAATACATTCTTAGCTTTAAGTAAACTCAGAATATTACCCAATTCTTCATCATCAATCTTACTTACAAAACACTTATTTTTATAATCAGCTTTTACTTTAAAGATTATTCTATTTTGAATATAATCATCTTCGGTTAAATCCGATTGTTTTATAAAATATGATTTTTGATTGCTTCTTTCTTCCTTTATATCCTGAGAAAAGATCTTCTCTAATGAAATTAAAAAAATAAATATTAATAAATATACTCTCATGATTAGAAATTGTTTTGATTTTATTTTTAAAAACTATTTGATGTATGCTATATCTGAGCTCATAGTTTGATAAATAAGTTTTTACACCCCTCTCCTTTGGGAGAGGGGTTGGGGGTGAGGGCTTAATTTTAAGCTGCATATAATTCTTTTTTATAATTAAAAACAGTTTCTTAATCTTTTCAGAAAATTATAATACAAACTTACATTATTTTTATAGAATAAACATTTTTACTCATTAAACAATCTAAACAAAAAAGCTAATATCCTGATTATAAAAACGATCAGCATACATTTATATTTTACTTGAGAAAAGAGTTACTAACTTTTAAAAAGTCAGTAACTCTAAAAGCAAATTCTGTTTTTAATTAAAAAATTAAATTTATTTAGTTTAATTGCCAAATTTCTCGTACTTTTGTGTGTTAATATCTAACAAATGAAAGCATCTATATGATTTTCACCAAAAAATTAATATTAACTTTATTAATTTTAGCATCTGTACAGGTATTTTCTCAGAAGAAACATATTAATGCACAGATATCTGATGATAATCCTTATTCCGATAATCTCATACTATCATTAGATCCTGCATATTTTGATTATTATTCTGCCAACCTTAATGCCGGTTGGGAAGCAATGATTGATCTTAGAATTAAAAAAATATTTTCTATCAATGCTTCTTTTAGAGAATCATGGAGATTTGGAGGGTATAATCTTGAAGAACAATCATATGCAAGAAATAAAATTCTTGATAAAAAAAAGAACTTCGAAGATCTTCAAGGGAAAAATTTTGAAGCAAGTACTATCAATGATTTAAATAGATACTACTGGTTCGAAACAGGTATCTCTATACATTTTATAGATAAAATATATGACATTGAAAGAAATGTTTATCTTCGCCCCGCTACCCAAAAAGAAAATGAAGATGAAGATATCAAAGTGAAAGCTATTGTTCCTTCGAGCCAAAGAGTTAGTTATTCTGTAAGAGGAGGTTATTTCAAATTTACTTCTGCACTGAACAACTCAAACCTGGGTCTTGTTAATGGAGAGGATAAATTAATTACAGGCATTGAAAGGGGAACTAACAATGAAAAGGTATTTGCAGAAAATAATGCATTTACAAATATGAACTGTGATGGATTTTATATGGGTCTTGGTATTACTAAATTTCAAAATTTTCTGATTAATACAGAAGGCTTTAAAACAAGGAAAGTACATAAATATACAAATTTCTACATAGATTATATGCTCTCAAAAAACTTCAATGTAGATGATTTTATATTTGATTCTATAATTGACTTCAAAAATTATAACAAAATCCGCAGAACATATAATCCGGTTTCAGATAAAGGGTATAAAATCGTACACTGGGGTTGGAGAACAGGTGTATCTTTCAAGTCACCCGGATTAGACTCCAAATTTGAGATTGGAGCAAGACCCGGACCGGAAACAAAAAGATTTTATTTTATGATATCCTTTGGATTTACACTTCCATACACTATTAAAATATTAAAACCAAAAGAAAAAGAATTAGAAAATCCAGTTAAAAGTGAAAAGTAACAAAATTAAAGACATCATTGCTATTCTTGAAAATGCTGTTCCGTTAGATTATCAGGAAGAATATGATAATTGTGGCTTGATTACCGGCGATATTAATCAGGATGTTCAGGCAATTCTTATCAGCCTCGATTGTACTGAAGAAGTCATTGAAGAAGCTATCTCCCTTAAAGCTAATCTTATTATTTCTCATCATCCTTTAATATATAACGCATTAAAAAAATTAACCGGCAAAAATTATATTGAGAGAACTTTAATAAAAGCTATTAAAAATAATATTGCAATATATGCCGCTCATACTAATTTCGACAATATCATAGGAGGCGTTAGTTTTAAAATTGCTGAAAAAATAGGTTTGAAAAATTGCAAAGTTCTGGGTCCCAAATCCGGGTATCTGAAAAAACTAATAACATTCTGTCCTATTGAACATTCAAATAAAGTAAGAATTGCATTATTCAATGCCGGTGCAGGACAAATAGGAAATTATGACCAATGCAGCTTTAATGCTGAAGGGTTCGGAACTTTCAGAGCTTTGGAAAATACCAATCCTTTTGTAGGTGAAATTTTAAAACTACATAAAGAACCGGAAGAAAAAATTGAAGTAATTTTTCCCCGACATTTACAGAACAAACTTATCAAAGCTCTACTGGATAATCATCCTTATGAAGAAGTAGCTTATGATATTATTCCTCTGGATAATAAATTCAATAACTTAGGAGGAGGGGTAATAGGAGAATTGGATAATGAAATTCCGGCAATAGATTTTCTTAAAAAAATTAAAGAAATTATAAATATCGATTGTATCAGACATACTGAAACTAAAAACCGAAAAATAAAAAAAATAGCAATTTGCGGAGGTTCAGGTATTTTTCTACTTAATGATGCAATAAAGGCAGATGCAGACATTTACCTTACGGCAGACATTAAATACCACCAGTTTTTTGATGCTGAAAACAAAATAATTCTTGCAGATATTGGCCATTATGAAAGCGAACAATTTACTAAAGATTTATTATCTGAACTCGTAATAAAAAATATTAGTAACTTTGCCGTTCATATTACTAATGTAAATACAAACCCAATTAAATATCTAATTTAATATCAAAATGGCAATATCTAAAACAAAACAGAAGAATGACACGATATTACCTGATAAAGGAAATATAAATTCAGAAAATGTCAAAGAAGAAAGCACAAAAGAAGAAAGCGTAATAGAAAAAAAACTTATTGCATTATATAGATTACAGCAAATTGATTCTCAAATTGATAAAATACGTATTATCAGAGGCGAACTACCTCTTGAAGTTGAAGATCTTGAAGATGAAATCCAGGGCCTCGAAACTAGAGTGTTGAATCTTAACAGTGAAGTAAAAGTTCTTCAGCAACAAATTACAGAAAAGAAAAACGCAATAAAGGATTCCAATGCTTTAATAAAAAAATACGAAACTCAACAGCAAAATGTTAGAAACAATAGAGAATATGATTCACTAACAAAAGAAATTGAATTTCAAAATCTTGAAATCCAGCTCAGTGAAAAAAGAATAAAAGAATTTAACTTAGCTATTGAGCAGAAAAAAGAACAGATAGAAAGCACTAAAGACATCCTTTCTGAAAGAAATAAAGATCTCGAACAGAAAAAAAACGAGCTGAAGGATATCATTACTGAAAATGAAAAGGATGAAGAATCTTTGATCGAAAAATCTCAGCAGAATGAAAAAATTATTGACGAAAGACTTCTTACGGCATATAAAAAAATCAGAAAAAATGCAAATAATGGTCTTGGTGTAGTTACTATTGAAAGAGATGCATGCGGCGGATGTTTTAATACTATCCCTCCTCAGCGTCAACTCGAAATCAGTATGAGAAAAAAAATCATTGTCTGCGAATATTGCGGAAGAATTCTTGTGGATCCTCAATTAGCTGCAGAAGTAAAACAAAAATAATAATTTGGATAATTACCAGATGATAGCCAAGACCATTTTTGGTCTTGAAGAAGTTTTAGCAGAAGAATTAACAGCACTTGGAGCACTAAATGTTAATGTACTCAAACGTGCTGTTAGTTTTTATGGCGATAAAGGTTTTATGTATAAAGCTAACCTTTGTTGCAGAACTGCTTTAAGAATACTCAAACCAATTAATACATTCTCTGTTAAAGATAACGAAGACCTTTATAAACAAATTTACGACATCAAATGGGAAGATTTTCTTGAGAAAACCGGAACACTGGCTGTAGATGCCGTAGGTACCAACGATTTTATAAATCATACTCAATATCTGTCTCAAAGAGTTAAAGACGCAATCGTTGACAGCTACAGAGATAAATATGGTATAAGACCCTCTGTTGACCTCGACAATCCATCTTTACGAATTAACATACACCTCTTCAATGATCAGGTAACCGTTTCTCTCGATAGTTCCGGCAGCTCATTACATAAAAGAGGATATAGAAAAGTTACTAACCTTGCTCCTTTAAATGAAGTTCTTGCGGCAGGTATGATATTACTTTCAGGATGGAACAGAAATTCTGTTTTTATTGATCCTATGTGCGGCTCAGGCACACTTCCGATTGAAGCATCTTTGTATGCATTTAATATTCCGGCAGGTTATTATCGTAAAGATT
>JAUZOY010000048.1 GCA_030706235.1 Bacteroidota bacterium
AAATCCCAAATCCCAAATCCCAAATAGAAAAATAATGTCAGATATAGTAGCAATAGTAGGAAGACCAAATGTAGGCAAGTCGACCCTTTTTAACAGATTAACAGAAACACGAACAGCAATTGTTGATGAAATTAGCGGAGTAACACGTGATAGAATTTATGGCAAAGCTCTCTGGAATGGCATTGAGTTTTCTGTAGTAGATACGGGGGGATATATTAAGGGTTCTGATGATATATTTGAAGAAGATATAAGAAGACAAGTTCAACTTGCTGTTGATGAGGCAAATGTGATCTTGTTTCTGGTAGATACAATTGAAGGACTAACTCCTTATGATGAAGATGTTGCAACATATCTCAGGAAATCAGGTAAAAAAGTATTAGTTGTTGCTAATAAAGTAGATAACAATAATATGGCTTCCAATGCTAGCGTTTTTTATTCTCTTGGATTGGGCGATTTATATTGCATTTCTTCAATAAATGGTAGCGGAACAGGTGAATTACTTGACAAAGTTATTAATGAATTAGGTGAATTAACACAAGAAGAGGTTCCTGACTTACCAAAGTTATCTGTAGTAGGAAGACCAAATGTTGGGAAATCATCATTTATTAATGCATTACTGGATGAAAACAGAAATATTGTAACTCCAATTGCGGGAACGACAAGAGATTCTTTATATACTAGGTTTCAAAAATTCGGGTTTGATTTTTATATAGTTGATACTGCAGGAATCAGAAAGAAAAGTAAAGTAAATGAAAATCTTGAATTTTATTCTGTAATGCGTTCCTTACGGGCTATTGAAAATTGTGATGTATGCATGCTTATGATTGATGCAACACAAGGTTTTGAAGCGCAGGATTTAAATATTTTTTCACTGGCTCAAAGGAATCATAAAGGTATAGTTATTCTTGTAAATAAATGGGATATTGTTGAAAAAGACAATAAAACTACAAAAGAGTATGAATCTTATATTAGAAAACAGATAGATCCGTTTAGTGATGTACCTATAATATTTACTTCTACAGTAACAAAACAAAGAATTCTTAAAGCACTTGAATCTGCAATAGCTGTATATAAAAATAAAACAAAGCGTATCCCGACATCAGAGTTGAATGAATATATGCTGGAGATAATTTCTCAAACACCTCCACCGGCTTATAAAGGAAAATATATAAAGATCAAATATATAACTCAGTTGAAAAAGGATAACCCTATTTTTATTTTATTCTGTAATCTTCCTCAATATGTAAGAGATCCTTATAAACGATTTATTGAAAATAAATTAAGAGAAAAATTTGATTTTGAAGGAGTCCCTATCGAAATATTTTTCAGAAAAAAATAATTTTAAAACATTTAAATTAAATAAGATTTTTATTACCCAAAGTTGTCTATGGTGCAACTTTGGGCCATTTTGGAAATAGCTTTAATTACTTTTAAGTATAAAAATATTTCTATGTTATTGCTTTTGCTTTAAATTGTTCGTTATTATAATATTATTCAGAGTGATGATTATCATAGATTTAAAATAATATTATTAAAAAAATTAAAAAAAATTAATCCTTAAATTAATTATATAGTCAAAGATTAACTTTTGTTTTATTTATTTTGATTTATAAATAAATTGTAGGTATTTATAATCAGGTAATTATATCGTTTTGGGTTTATCTGTTTTCAGGTTAATCAGATTTCATTATAATTAAATTTAGTTAATAGTGTTTACTATATACAAAATTAACTACTTTTGCCAAAAATATTATGATAAAAGATAATGCAAGTCAAATGTTTAATGGACAGCCGCTTGGCCGAATTCTGGCTGGAATTGCAAGGACATTTTTAGGTTTGTTAAATTCAAATCTTAGTAATTTAGATATTGAAAGAAATTATTATGCTTTGATTCTGATAGATAAAGCAAAAGACGGAATTACACAACAGGATTTGGCTTGTCAACTGGGAACAGATAAAGTAAGTGTAGTAAGAATAATAGATTATCTTTCAGAAAATGGATATGTTCAAAGATTATTGAATAAGGATGATAGAAGAAAATATTGTCTTACATTAACAGATAAAGCTATAAAAGCATTACCACAAATAAAAAAGACTTTGGTTGAAGTTACTGATAAAGCTTTAAATGGCTTAACCTCTGAAGAAGTAGAAAAATTTTACGAAATATTAAGTATAATAAAAAACAATTTAAAAGAATCAAATACCAGTATATGAGATATTTAATAATAATTTTTATTTTAACATTAACTCTGTTGATTTCATGTAAGAATAAAATTAAAATGCAGGCAAAAGAAAAATCAGTTGTTGCTGTTGATTTAGTAATAGCACGTAATCAAAATTTCCCCAATTCAATTGAAGTAAACGGAACAGTTTTGTCAGAAGAGATGGTTGAATTACATCCGGAGGTAAGTGGAAGACTTACATATCTGAATATTCCGGATGGCGCAAAAGTAAAGGAAGGTACTATACTTGCAAAAATAAATGATGCTGATTTACAAGCTCAGTTAGAACAGTTAAAAGCTCAATTGGATTTGGCGCTTAAAACTGAGCAAAGATTAAAGAAATTATTATTGGTTAATGGAATAAATCAGGCTGATTATGATGCTGCATCAAATCAGGTGATTACTATTCAGGCAAGTATAAAATTAATTAATGCTCAGATAGATAAAACAGTGATTAGAGCTCCATTTTCAGGTGAATTGGGGTTGCGATTAGTAAGTAATGGCTCTTTTGTAACACCTCAGACTCTTATAGGAACTCTTCAGGTAATGGATAAGGTTAAAATTGATTTCACAGTTCCTGAAACATATGCAAATCTTGTAAATATAGGTAATACTGTGTATGTTGAAACTACAGAATCTGATGTAAAAGAACTTGCAAAAATTATAGCAGTTGAACCTCAGATAAGTACTGTAACGAGAAATTTAAAAGTCAGAGCAAGATTAAATAGTGGTGTTATTACTCCCGGTGCTTTTGTGAAAGTGATGTTCAACGATGAAGGAAAAGGAATTGTAATTCCTTCTAATGCTGTTATCCCTGATGCATACTCAAATCAGGTTATTATTGTTAAAAATGGTAAAGCAAAATTTCAGAATGTTGAGACAGGCATAAGGACAGCGGACGTTATTGAAATTTTAAAAGGAATAAGTCCGGGAGATTCTGTTGTTGTGAGCGGTGTTTTGTTTGTTCGTCCAAATGCAAAATTAAAAATAAAGAAAGTTAAAAAATGAATATATCGGAACTTTCTCTTAAGAGACCGGTACTGGCAACAGTACTGAATTTGTTTATCATATTATTTGGTGTAATAGGATTTTCAAATTTAGGCGTACGTGAATATCCTGCAATTGATCCGCCAATGATTTCTGTTAGTACTAATTATACAGGCGCGAATGCTGATATTGTTGAAAGTCAGATTACGGAGCCATTGGAAAAGTCGATAAATGGTATCCCGGGAATCAGAACAATATCGTCTTCAAGTTCCATAGGTAAAAGCAATATTTCAGTGGAATTCAATCTTGATGCAGATTTGGAAACAGCTGCCAACGATGTTCGTGATAAAGTAAGCCAGGCAGTAAGAAATTTACCTCAGGATATAGATGCTCCTCCGGTTGTTTCAAAGGCTGATGCAAATAGTGATTTTATTATTCTGCTTGCGATACAAAGCCCAACTAAAAGTTTATTGGAATTGAGTGATTATGCCGAGAATGTGCTCCAAAATAAATTTCAGACAATTCCCAATGTAAGTTCAGTTAATATTATCGGTCAGAAAAGACCTGCAATGCGTTTATGGATTGATCCCGATAAATTAAATGCATATAATATTGCATTTAATGATGTTATTAATGTGTTGAATAAAGAGAATGTTGAAGTACCATCCGGTAAAGTCTATGGTAATAAAACAGAATTGACGATCAGGGCAATGGGTAGATTAAGTACAGAAAAGGATTTCAGAGACTTGATAATTCGTGAAGATCAGAATGGAATTGTGAGGTTGAGTGATTTGGCGAAAGTAGAATTAGGGCCTGAAGTTTATGAACAAAACTGGAAATTGAATGGTGTGAATGCAGTCGGATTGACAATTATTCCTCAGCCAGGTGCAAACTATATAAACATTGCTGATGAATTTAATAAAAGATTGGATGAAATTAAAAAATCCCAGAAAGGTGATTTGAAATTTATTACATTGGTTGATAATACACGTAATATAAGAAAATCGATTTCGGAGGTAAAAGAAACATTATTAATCTCATTTTCTTTGGTAATCCTAGTCATATTTTTATTTTTCAGAAACTGGCTTATAGCTTTGCGGCCACTGATTGATATCCCAATATCATTAATTGCAACTTTTTTTGTGATGTATTTTAGTGGTTTTTCCATAAATATACTTTCATTATTAGGTATAGTTCTTGCAACAGGATTAGTCGTAGATGACGGGATAGTTGTGACGGAAAATATATTCCGTAAATTTGAAGGAGGGTTGCCTATCCGGAAAGCTGCTTTTGAAGGGAGCAAAGAGATATATTTTGCTGTGATTTCTACATCTATTACATTGGCAATAGTTTTTTTACCTGTAATATTCCTGCAGGGATTTGTCGGAAGCCTTTTCAGAGAGTTTGGAATAGTTGTCGCATGTGCTGTATTAATATCTGCATTTGTTTCTCTTACAATTACCCCTGTTCTGAATGTCTATATGAACAGGAAGAATGCCAGACACGGAAGATTTTATGAAAAGACCGAGCCATTCTTTGCTGGTATGGAAACAGGGTATAAAAAATTGATTCAGAAATTTGTAAGGCATAGAAAGTATGCCTGGGGAATAGTATTATTATGTGTTGTTTTAATAATAATTATAGGGAAGAATCTGCAAAGTGAACTCGCACCCTTAGAAGATAAAAGTAATATTCGTCTTCAATTTACCGGACCTGAAGGATCCAGTTTCGATTATATGACAAAGGCCGGTGATCAGGTAGGTAATTTTCTATATGACTCTATACCTGAAGTGGAATTTGAATTTACATCAATACCAAGCTTTAGTAGTACAGGCGTAAACAGTGGAACAGGAAGGGTAGGGCTGGTGCCTAAAGGAGACAGAATCAGGTCACAAAGTGAAATTACAAGATATCTTGCAAAAAAATTCACAAAATTTAATAATATCAGGATTTTCCCTGTTGAAGAACAAACCATATCAGTAGGTTTAGGTTCCAAAGGTGCATTGCCTGTCCAATTTGTAATTCAAAATCTTGATTTTAACAAGTTAAAAGAAGCTGTTCCAAAATTTCTGGAAAAAGCCAGAAACAATAAAACTTTTCAAAACGTGGATGTTAATCTTAAATTTAATAAGCCTGAAGCAGATATTACAATAGACAGAATAAAAGCAAGGGAATTAGGCCTTACTGTAGGTGATATTTCGGCTGTAATTCAAAGTGCTTTTAGTGGTGGCAGATTAGCTTATTTTATAATGAATGGGAAGCAATATCAAGTAATTAGTCAGGTAGGGTTAAAGGACAGACAGGTACCTGCAGATATTTCAAAATTATATGTAAGAAACAACGCTGGTGAGAATATTCCATTAGCTACAGTATTAAAAATTCAGCCAAATGCAGCTCCGCCTGCTTTATACCATTTTAATAGATACAAATCAGCAACAATTTCTGCTTCTCTGGCAGAAGGGAAAACAATTGGTGATGGTGTTGAAGCAATGCGTATAATTGCTGATAATACCTTGGATGATAGTTTTCAGACTTCTTTAAGTGGCCCATCGAGAGATTTTGCAGAAAGTTCGTCGAATACAATTTTCGCTTTTTGCCTTGCTTTAATTTTGATTTATTTGGTTCTGGCAGCTCAATTTGAAAGCTTTAAAGATCCTTTTACAATCATGTTGACTGTTCCATTAGCTATTGGTGGTGCATTTTTATGCTTATGGATTTTCAATCAGACTCTTAATATATTCTCTGAAATTGGTATGATTACTCTTATCGGATTAGTAACAAAAAATGGTATATTAATTGTTGAATTTGCTAATCAAAAAAGAGAAATGGGATTGAATAAATTCGAAGCCGTCGTTGAAGCAGCATCTCAAAGGCTTAGGCCGATATTAATGACAAGTCTTGCAACTTCTCTTGGTGCATTACCAATCGCATTGAGTTTAGGAGCATCTTCAACCAGCAGAATTCCTTTAGGAATTGTTATTGTCGGAGGTATAATGTTTTCTCTGATATTGACATTATTTGTTATTCCGGCTGTATATACTTTTATAACAAGTGAAAAAAGAGAATTAAAAGCGTTAAGTAATAAAGAATTAAATAGTAAAACAATCGAGGAACTTTAAAATTATGATTTTGTCAGGTATATGAATGAAATTATAAATACAATTGTTTATATAAACATTAATAAATGAAAAAAATCTGCATATATTTAGCTTTAATGTTACCTTTTTTGACCTATGGGCAAAAAAATATGACTTTGAAAAATGCTATTGATATAGCTCTTAAAAATAATTTTGATATACAGATTGCCAGAAAAAATACTGATATAAACAGATTAAATAATAGTTATGGAATAGCAGGAGGTTTGCCATCAATAAATGGAACAGCCGGAGACAATAGTTCATCATCGAATATTGACCAGCAACTTAGTAGTGGCAGTGAGATTATAAGTAAAAATGCTGCCGGAAATACTTTAACTGCCGGCGTTACCGGAGGTATTGTTTTATTTAATGGATTCAAAGTTGTTGCAACTAAAGAAAGATTAAACAATCTTCAAAAACAGAGCGAATTGCAGCTAAATTTGCAAATTCAGAATACAATGGCTTCCGTTATGGTAAAATATTATGATATTATACGTCAGAATATTTACCTTAAAATTCTCCGAAGTTCACTGGATGTTTCCAAACAGAAACTTGACATAGTAACAGAGAGGAAAAATGTTGGTATGGCTAATGATGCGGATTATTTACAGGCAAAAATTGATGCAAATATTGCAGAACAAAATGTGAAAGTTCAGGAATTAACAATTGAACAGGATAAAACAGATTTTTTACAGTTAATAAGTGCAAAAGATTATAACCCTATTGAAATAAATGATAGTATTATAGTTGATAATAATATTAAACTGGATACAATAATCAATTATCTGAAACAAAATCCTCAATATTTATCGGCAGAACAGCAAATAAGGATAAATGAACAAATTGTGAGGGAAGTAAATTCACAACGATACCCTTCTGTAAAATTAAATACAGGTTATAATTATAGTCGTGTTAAAAGTAATGCAGGTTCAATGTTGCTTAATCAAAGTTATGGCCCCTTTGCAGGATTTTCTCTTCAAATACCAATATATAATGGAAATCAATATAAGACTCAGAAAGATGTAGCAATAAATAATGTTAATATTGCAAAATTACAACAGGAAAACCTTCTGAATTCATTGTTTTCAGATGCAATTAAATCATGGCAGGCATATAATATAAACATGCAGCAACTTCATTCTCAGTTAATCAATTATGAACTTTCAAAAAAATTAGTAGATGTAGTATTGCAAAGATTTCAACAAAATCAGGCTACTATAATTGATATTAAAACAGCTCAAACAAGTTTTGAAAATGCCGGATATTTACTTGTTAACCTGCAATATGCAGCAAAATCTGCTGAGATAGAGCTTAATAGATTGATTTATCGTCTTGGAAACTAATAATCAGTTTGTCCAATATTTAAGCAAGTTTAATATTTTTTATTTCAGAAAACAATATAACCTTATTGAAAATATTACGATCTTTTCACTGAATTTTTAATCGCTATGATTTGTTATTTGCTGACTTTACCATAAGAAATTATTCATATTATTTTGATTAATTTTTAATTCATAATTTTTTTGTACGTTTGTTTTTTTGAAAGTTTGCAAAAGTTTTATCTTTGTATAAGAAATTTAGTTGTTTTATTTTTTAAAATTAGTAATTTAATTTTCAGGTAGTATGAAAAAAGTTTTTGTTTTATTTTGTTTTATTTTATCTATGTTCATTTCAGGAATAGCATGTGCTAATGGAGAACAAATTGATTTAATGCAATTAAAGGATTGGTTGATTATTCTTGATAAAGATGCAATTCCAAGTGAAAAATTTGCTGCTGAAGAATTTCAGAATTTGTTTGCAAAAACAACTGGGATTAATCTTAGAATCGGTTATAAACCTATCTCTGAAAATAACAATATTTTTTTAGGGTATTCAGAATCAATGAAAAAGAGTAATGTCGGGTTTGATATTACTGAACTAAAAGAAGAAGGTTTAAGAATAAATATTAAAACAAATAATATCGCAATTGCAGGTGGAAGACCACGAGGAACATTATATGGCGTATATGAATTTGCTGAAAGATATATGGGTATAAGATTCCTGACTTATGATCATACATATATTCCATCCAAAAAAGAAAATATTCTGGTAAATACTGAGGATTATAAATACGTTCCACCATTTACATTCAGGAGTAGTTACTATTTTGAAAATATAAAACATCCGGAATTTTCGGTAAGATTATTTAACAATTCCTTTGCTACAGATACAAAATATGGAGGAAAATCTGCAATGGATTTTGTGTCTCATTCATTATTCCGTCAGGTCCCTACTGAAAAATATTCTAAAAAACACCCTGAATATTTTGCTGAAATTGGCGGTAAAAGACTTTTAAGTGCATATGGAGGCGGCCCTCAGGTATGTAATACAAATCAGGATGTTGTAAACATTGTTACTGAGTCAGTTTTAAAAGAAATTAAAGATAGACCAGGAGTCAAGGATATAGCCGTGGTTCAAAACGATAACCAGTATTATTGTACATGTCCCAAATGTGAAGCTATAAACAAAAAAGAAGAATCACCTATGGGTTCTCATCTTACATTGGTAAATGAAGTAGCCGACAGAGTTGCAAAGCAATATCCTGATGTAATTATCGGAACACTTGCATATCAATATACCAGAAAAGCTCCTAAAACAATAGTACCCAGAGATAATGTCATGGTTCAGTTGTGCAGTATTGAATGTAATTTACTTCGACCTGTAAATGATAAAAATGATGATATGAACCGTCCATTTGCAGAAGATCTTGCAGCCTGGGGAAAAATATGTAAAAATTTATGGATTTGGGATTATATGGTTGATTATCGATCATATACAATGCCATTCCCGAATTTAAAAGCTATCGGACAAAATATAAAATATTATGCCGATAATAATATAAAAGGTGTCTTTATGGAAGCTAATTATCAAAGTGATGCAGGAGAAATGAGCGATTTAAGAAATTATGTTACTTCTCATTGTTTATGGAAACCGGGTTCAGATAGCTGGGCATTGGCTGAAGAATTTTGCAGATTACATTATGGTAAAGCATGGAAGCCAATATTTGAATATTTGACTATGTTCCATGATAATGCGGAAAAACTTAATCTTAAGGCAAAGTTTAATGCCGTTCCGGAAGAAGTGGGACTAAATAAAGAAATGTCAGAAAAAATTCTGAATTATTTCGAAGAAGCATTAAAACTGGCTGACAATGATGAAATAAAAGATAGAGTAGAAAAGGCTTCAATATCTGCTCTTTGTACAATGATTGAAACGGCAAGGGGAGACGCGAAATTTGAAAACGGGAGATATAATTATCAGTCAGATGAAAAATATAAAGATTGTATGAGAAGATATATTGAGCTTGCTCATAAGTTTAATATGATAAATTATAATGAAGATGATTTTCCTTTTACCAAAAATCAGGAACTTGAATTTAAAAGGGAATTAAAAATATATGATGAAGGAGGCAGACCGGCGGCACAGTTGGAAAATGATATATGGAAACTGACATTATTGACTGATGAAGATGGAAAAATCGTTGAGATGATTCATAAACCAAGCGGTTATAACTTTCTTCCAGCAGGTAAATACGATTTAAAAACGGCTTTCCTTAGTGATATAATTTCTTCGAAAGTTTATAAAGATTCAATTCCTTCTCATTTTGGAGTTGAAAATATAGGAAATAGTGTTATATTGACAAAATATTTAAAAGATGGAAGTGAATATAAAAAGACAATAATACTTGCAGAAGATGGAAGCGGAAAAATACTGTTTAATACTACAATAAATCAAAAAGGTAAGTTTTTTAAAAGGGGAAATTATAAATTAATAGTTGAACCGAACTTTGAAACCGGAACAAGGTCAAGGAAAAGCGGAGCAATAACAGCTTTTGTTAAAATAGATAACCAATGGAAACCATTTAGTGAAGGCTTAATTGGGAATCACGGACCATACGAAAAATTAATAGATCAGGGGAGAATAGGGGGCGTATATGCATTATTTAATAGTCAGAAGAAAATTGGATTAATTGAAAAGTTTGAAAGCAAAAAAGTTGATGGAATGATAGCCAGCTGGACTGATAGCAGTTCAAAGTTTAAACTCGGTTTTACAACTAAAGATTTCAAAATCAGGAAAAATAGTAAATATTCTTTTGACTATTCAATTGAGTTTATTGATCATAGCCCTGAAAAATGATTATGGATGCTTTTATAAATATTTCAACTGTATAGATATGAAAGTATTTTTAATTAAGTTGCAATTTAGGAATTGAAAATTATGACAAAAAAAAATTTAATAGCTATATTATTTATAATTTTTAGTTCTTATGGTTTTGCCAGGTATGATTACAATATTAATTGTAAAAAAGCATACCAGTCTATAGTTTCTTTAAGATTTAGTGAAGGAAAAAGAATCCTGGAAGCTGAAAAGATTAAGGACCCCGGTAATGATATACCTTATTATATTGAAAATTACATTGATTATTTAACTCTTTTTATTGGGGAAAATGAATCAGATCTGGTAAGATTGGAAGGTAATAAAGATAAAAGAATATCAAGGCTTGAAAAAGGTGATCAGAAGTCTCCGTATTATTTATATTGTCTTGGTGAAATTTATTTACAGTGGGGTCTGGCTAAAATCAAATTCCATGAGTATGTGAAAGCTGTTGTATGTATAAACAAAGCATATAATTGTTTTACAAAAAACCAGAAACTATTTCCTGACTTTGTATTGAATAAAAAAAGCATGGGCTTATTTCATTCAATAATAGGATCGATACCTGATGAATATAAATGGGTTGTTAAGTTGTTGGGTTTTAAGGGGAGCATGAAACAAGGGCTTGAAGAATTAGTCTGGATGAAGGATTATGCAAAAAAAAATAAAGAGTATAATTTTCTAAGGACAGAAAGTCTTTTTTATCTTGCTATAATTCAACTCAAAATAACAAATGATGATGTAAATAAACTACGAATGCTTGATTTAGATTTTGAAGATATGTTTGCTTCGAGGGAAGTTGTGAGCCCATTATTATACTATTCAAGGGCAAATCTTTTACTTCGTTTGAATCAGAATGATAAGGTATTGAATATGTTGTTGAAAAGGCCTATGGGTTCTGAGTATTATCCTTTTTATTATCTTGACTATTTAACAGGACTAACAAAATTAAATAAACTTGAAAATGATTGTGGGATATATTTTGTCAGATACATTAATGGCTTTAAAGGTAAAAGTTATATACAGGCATCATGGCAGAAATTGGCATGGATCTGTCTCTTGGAAAATAATAAGGCTAAATACAAAGAGATGATAAATAATGTGAAAAAAATTGATGGTAGCCTTATAGATGAGGATAAACAAGCTTTAAAGGAAGCAGAATCTGATGAGATACCAAATTCTTATCTGTTGAAAGCGAGATTATTATGTGATGGAGGCTATTTTAGTAAAGCGCTTTCAATTTTAATATTAAAAAATGCTACTGATAGTTATACTTCTTCAAGAGATCGTTTGGAATTTACATACAGACTGGCGCGAATATATCATCTTATGAACGATTTGAATAAGGCCATAAGCTATTATGAAATGACATTAAAAAATGGAGAAAATAAACCATATTATTTTGCGGCAAATTCATCTTTACAGCTTGGAAATATTTATGAGACAAAAGGGAATATTGAAAAGGCAAGATATTATTATCAGAAATGTCTTAATATTAAAGGGCATGAATATAAAAACAGTATAGATCAAAAAGCCAAGTCAGGCCTAAACAGAATAAACAAAAATTAATTGATAATTTGCAATTTGTAATTCTATATGCGTGATTTCAACAGTAGAGACAGGTATCTGGGTTTAGCTGATATGTGTAGGCAAGTTGAGAATTGGATCAATGGAAGATTCGGAGATATTCGCTATTGGGTTGTTGCCGAAATATCCGGATTAAGTGAAAAAAGAGGTCATTGTTATTTAAATCTCATTGAAAAAGATGCAGAATCCACAAATCCTAAAGCAGAGATCAGAGCAATAATATGGAGTTCAAGATATATAAATATTAATGAAAATTTCATAAAATCAACAGGTAGCGGACTTAAAGAGAATATGAAAATTCTTCTGGCAGGAACAATCAATTATGATATTAAGTATGGGCTGAGTTTTATAATAGACGATGTCGAACCGCAGTACACTCTTGGGATGCTTCTCAAAGAAAAACAAGAGATAATTGAAAGGTTGAAGAAGGAGGGACTTTATGATATGAATAAAAAAAGGACATTTCCTTTAGTACCTCAGAGGGTTGCAGTTATTTCTGCCGAGAATTCCAAGGGATATGAAGATTTTAGAAAAAAACTGGAGGACAATAAATATGGATATAAATTCAAACTCAATCTATTCGTATCATTATTGCAGGGCGATTATGCAGCAGGTGAGATGGTCAGCAAATTGATTGAAATATATAATCAGATAAATAATTTTGATATAGTAGTAATAGTAAGAGGTGGGGGAGGAAATGTAAGTTTGAATAGTTTTAATGATTATAAACTATCTAAAGCAGTAGCCAGATTCCCAATTCCGGTAATTACTGGGATCGGTCATACTGCAAATGTTAGTATTGTTGATGAAGTTGCTTATTGTAACAGAATAACACCTACAGATGTAGCAGATTTTATAGTTAATAGTGTAAAAGAATATGAAACGATTATTCATAATCTTCTTACAGGTATTCTGGGAAAATATAAACAGATACAGATAAATGAAAATCATCGTATAAAATTGTATAGTAATAATTTATTCCATTATCTAAGATTATTTACTGAAAAACAAAAATCTTTGCTGGAAAATAGTTACCTGAAAATTGTAAATAGATCATCAATTTTAATAAGAGAAGAGGAAAACAGGAGCAGATATTCAATTAAAAATTTGCATCATATAATAACAGTTCTCGGGGAGAGAAGTCGTACTCAGAACTTAGAGAAATATATGCGGTTGAAAGTTTATGGTAAAAGAATTATAGACAACAAATATGCTTATATAACAGCATTAAAAGATAAGGTCAATTTGCTGGATCCTGTAAATGTTTTAAAAAGAGGGTATAGTATTACTTTATTGAATGGAAAACCGCTAAAGAATACTGAAACCGTTAAGCAGGGTGATATACTTGAAACAATATTGGCAGATGGCGCTTTAGAAAGTAGTATTATAAATGTTAAAAAATGAATAAAGAAGAAATCAGTTATAGTGAAGCACAAAAGGAGCTTGAAATAATATTAAATGAAATAGAAACCGGTGAAGTTGATGTTGACGTACTGTCTGAAAAAGTTAAAAGAGCTTGTTTCCTTATAAAGCTTTGTAATGCAAAACTAAAAAGTACTGATGAAGAAATAAAGAAAATACTGGATGAGTTTGAAAAAGAAAGTAATGGTTAGCTGATCATTCATTTTTTTTTAAGTCAATAAGTTTCTTTTCATAAGTTTCTTTGTCAATTTTATCAGTTAATACAGCAACATTATTCTCTCCAAGATAATAAATGACAGCTATAAAATAACTATTTATTTTAGCATTATAATTTACGTATTCTATTCTTTTCCCTAATAAAGCGGATTTGCCATATAATTCAATCCATTTATGTCCGGAATCGGGAAAAATATCCATTAAGGTTTTCCCTATAATTTTGTTGATATTCAAACCTGTGATTTTTTCAAAAGCTATGTTAGCATTAAGAAATTTGAAGTCAATAGGATTATCAAATTGATCTGAAATGATTTCCAATTGAGCAGTCCCAATATTTATCATTTCAAAAAGTATTTTAAAATTTTCAATGTTTATTTGTTTTATTTTAGTATAAGCATTTTCGATTTCTTCATTTGCAATCTTTAATTGTTTATTTACTTGTTCAAGTTCAATTTTCTGATTTTTTATTTTACTTTCTTCGAGCCTTTTTTCAGTAACATCTTCAAAAAAAGATACAAGTATGTTTTTTTCAGATAAATATAGTTTTACGAAAATATATTTATTAATAGTTTTATTAAATCTTTCATAATATGCGCTTTCTCCTGTAATAGCGACATTTGCATATATTTTAAAATATTTGGGCTCAATATCAGGAAATATTTCACAGATACTTTTACCAATAATTTCGCTTGCTTTTAATTTAAATAATTTTTCTGTTTCCTTGTTTATTGAATGAAAGATAAAATCAACGGGATATCCTTTTTCATCAGTTTTAACTTTTAATGTTGCTATTCCCAAAGGCATATTTTCAACAAGACGTTTCAGACTTTGTTCGCTTTTGGTCTGTCGTTCCTGCGCTTTAACAAGCTGTTCGATAGTTAATTTTAATTTTTTATTTGCTTCTTCAAGTTCAGCTTTTTGATTTATTATTTTAATTTCTTCAAGCTTTTTCTGAGTAATATCTTCTACAAAACAGACAAGTATATCTTTTTCAGGAGTAAATGCTCTAACAGACAGGTGCCTTCCCCATATTTTATTAAATCTTTCATATCCATCACTAACGCCGGTTGTTACGACATTTTTAAATAATGTAACCAATTGAGGTTCAAAATCAGGTAATATTTTAAAAAGACTATTATTAATCATTTGGTTTTCATTTAACCCACTGATTTTTTCATATGCTTTGTTTACT
>JAUZOY010000049.1 GCA_030706235.1 Bacteroidota bacterium
ATCTCCGGTTCCGGCTCACTCATACTTAAAACAGTATCAACCAACCTTGTAAAAGAAGAAAAAACAAAGGTTACAAACTCTAAAAACAACAATAAATCAATAGAATACTTCCGTTGGGTTGACCTGAACGATCTCATTCGTGAAATATACCGTAATCCGGAACAGCCACGATATCAGACAGAATATGCTCTGATAGAATAAATAATTTATTGCAGTTTGCATTAGTTGACTGTAAAAGGAATAAAAAATTAACCTGCCCGTCCTGAAAGTCCTGATCGTCCTGCCCGTCTTGGTATCTGATTATTGTTTTGTCCCATCAGATCGAATTTTTATCTAAAAAGGGTAAGCCCAAGGAAAGTACACTTCTTTTTTGTTGAAAACTTAGTCGGTTAGTAGTGATTTAATTTAAAAGATTTTAATAATTGACTAAATACCTCTTCAATATTAATATTAGTTAATCCCATTGTTTCAAAAATATTTTTATCAAACAATTCATTAATAATATCATCTGCAAATTTTTGTAAATAATTTTTACATACACCTTTAAATTATATAAATATTTAGCCTCAAAATATAACATTATTAATGTTAAATATGCCGACTTTTGTAAATAACAAATTAAAAGCTCAATGGTTATTCACACTTCTAAAACAATTATTATCATGAAAAAGTCATTAATCATTTTATCCACCACCATGCTTTTGGGCATTACAATATTTAATTCATGTAAAAAAAGCAGTTCCACACCAAACTCGCCTACAAATCAAAACAGCAATTCGGTTATCATGAGTAATATAACCTTTTCCCCTTCTTCACTTACCGTCTCTAAAGGAACTACTGTAACGTGGACAAACAAAGACAATGTAACACATACTGTAACAAGCGATAATGGCGTTTTCGATAGTGGAGATTTAACAGTTAACAAAACATTTTCATACACTTTCAACACATCAGGGACTTTCAATTACCATTGTAAATATCATCCCGGAATGGTTGCTTCAGTTACAGTTCAATAAATTATAAATGCTATACTCTATAAAATACCATGAAACTATGGATAAGAATCTTATTATCACTTCTCATTTTAGGCATTATTTCCGCTGCGCTGATTTGGCACTTTATTATAAATAAGCCTGCACCCGATTATGATAAATTAAAGGCAGATTATACCATAAACGCTAATCAGCTATTTGAAGAGTTTATGTCAAAACGGAAAAATTCTGAAAATAAATATAATGGAAAAATTGTACAAATAAAAGGAAAATTCAAAACTATCGAACAGAATGATTCATTGTCAGTTGTGGTTTTTAGTTTCGGACATAATTTGTTTGGTGAGAAAGGCATACGATGCACTTTGTTGCCCAAATACAAATCGGAAATCAAAAAACATATCCCGGAAACTGAAATTAGTATAAAAGGATACTGCTCAGGATTTAATGATGTGGATGTTATTCTAACCAAATGTTCAATAAAATAGAATTTTTGTTAATAAAACAGAATTCCTTTAAAAACGACAAACGATGAAAGCTATTAAAAATTTGATAATTATACTTTGGATATTACCCATTATAACCAATGCTCAAAGATATATTACGAAAACTGCAAAAATCTCTTTCTTTTCTAATGCTCCGTTAGAAAATATAAAAGCAGAAAACAATCAGGTAAACGCTGCTTTAGATTTAAGTAACGGTGATATTACCTTAAGAGTTCTGATGAAATCTTTTGAATTTGAAAAAGAAAAAATGCAGGAAGATTTCAATGAAAATTTTTTATTTACTAACAAGTATCCAAATGCATCTTTTGATGGGAAAATAACCAACTTCCACGATATTAATATTAACAGAGAAGAAACTGTAAATGTAAATGTTGAAGGCAATCTTACAATTAAAGGAATTTCAAAAAAAATTATAGCAAAAGGAACTATTTCTGTTAAAAATGGAACCCTTGATATATCTTCAAAATTCATAATCATATTAAAGAATTTCAATGTAAAGGTTCCAAATACACTTATCAAAAATATATCTGAAAACATTGAAATATCAGTTAATGGAACATTGAAGAAAATATGATCATACAAAAATAATTATGAAAAAGTTATTTCTCACATTATTATATGTTATTTTATCTCCACATTTGTTCCCTCAAAATCTGATGGATTTGTTAAATGATTCTATTCCTGAAAACTCACCTGTTAAATTAACTTTTAAGACTACACGTATTGTAATTGGACAATCTATTGAAAATGTTCCCAAAAAAAATATACTTTTCTCTGTTGGTCATCACTTTGGCAAAATTAATTCCGGACCTTCAGAATTCTTCGGATTAACTTTTTCAACAGTTCGAATAGCTTTTGATTATGGATTGACTTCTCGTCTGACAACCGGAGTAGGAATTAGTACTTATCAGAAAAACCTGGAAGGATCTGTTAAGTATTTGTTGTTACGGCAAACTACCGGTAAAAAAGAAACGCCCATATCTTTATCATATTTCGGTGTAATTTACGTAACTACAATTAAATGGTCAGATTCTCTGACTGCACATCAATTTGTACCAAAGCTAAGTTATTGCAACCAATTACTGCTCGCCCGCAAATTTAACCGACTATTTTCGTTTCAGTTAACAGGAACATATATACATTATAACTATGTACAAAAAGTAAATGACCAGAACAACATATTTGCTATTGGTGCAGGTGAAAGCTTCAAAATCACTCCTCACGCCTCTTTTAACTTAGAATATCATTATCTGCTGCCGGGTCAGGTAGCCAATGATTTCAGCAATTCTCTTTCATTGGGACTTGACATGGATGTCGGAGGACATGATTTTCAGTTATTCATAACAAATTCCTTACCACTGATCGACCGTGGCTTCATTGCCGAAACGCAAGGAAAATGGGGAAAAGGTGATATATATTTTGGCTTTAACATCTTCAGATACTTCTGAAATTATAAAATAAAAATAAACATTTTCAATTCTCAATTTTCAACTGCTTTGGAATAAACACTTTATCAACCATCTCATTATACTCTTTTCTTACATCACTTTTTGCAGTAATTCCTCCGCCACTCTTGAAAATCATTCCATTTTCAGTATTTTCTATAAATCTGATCATTACACCACTATCAAGGTTATGTCCGTCAAAAATTCCCAAAACACCGGTATAATATCCCCTGTCATATATCTCTGAATCAAGTATGATCTCAACTGTTTTCTTTTTTGGCGCTCCGCTGATTGATCCCGCCGGAAGCAAACTACAGATTAAATTCCCTACTCTTTCATTCCAGTTTTCGCTCAATTCTCCTCTGATTTCAGAACTCACCTGAAGCAAACTTTTATCATTTCCAATAATTTCTTCTATATATCTGAACCTTGGCACAAAAACCTTATTTGCTAAAATACTCAGATCATTTCTGAGTAAATCAACTATTGTACTGTGTTCAGCAAACTCTTTATTATCATTTAATATTTTAGCTCTTGCATCTTCAACCGAGGAATCTATCGTTCCCTTCATAGGGAATGTTGAAATTATATTATCAGTTATTTTAACAAATATTTCAGGGGAAAACACTACAAAACTATCTTTGTATAAAAGTCTGTACTTCGCCTTACTGATATAAAATATTTCTTTTAGGGTAAGATTTGTTTTTATAGGTGTAGGGAAAGTAAGATTTACCAGATATGTATTGCCGGACAAAAAATTAGAAAAAACCTTATCAAAAGACTTTTTATAAACCTCAAAATCAATAGGATACTTCTCAAAACTAAATTCTTTCTTCCCTATTATTTCATTATCTTTAGAATTACTGAGTCCGTTAATATTATATAAAATTTCAGAACAATCAACCTTTTCTAATTCTATTATTATCGGATTAACAAAGAGAAAATCTATTAAAAAGAGAAAAGGTATTCTCTCCCTTCCTAATTTATTCATTCTTTCTATAACCTCTTTTTTCAATTATACCGCTTGGGTCTTTTAAATTCAACCAATTGAATGTACTGCATCAGCAATACTATTCATTAAATTCATATCATCTTCTATTGCATTACCTACAACTACTATATCTGCTCCGGCTTTACAAGCTTCAACTGCTTTTTCAGGACTTTTTATTCCTCCTCCGATAATTAAAGGAATTGATATATTTTCCTTAACTCTGCTGATCATTGAGCTCCTTATTGTATTATTGGCACCACTACCGGCATCCATATAAATAAGTTTTAACCCGAGCAATTCACCGGCAATAGCTGTACACATCGCTATATCATCTTTATCATAAGGTATTGGAGTTGTATTACTTATATATGAAACAGACGTCAACTTTCCACTTTCTATCAACATATAACCTGTTGGTAATATTTCTAACTTACTTTTTCTCAGTATCGGAGCTATCGTCACATGATTACCTATAAGCATCTCCGGATTTCTACCCGATATCAGTGAAAGGAAAAGCAATGCATCAGCTCTTTCGGAAACCTGTAAGGGATTTCCCGGGAAAAGTATTACAGGGATGCTTGTGGTCTCTTTTATTATTCTGATTGAGTCTTCCACACAATTATCAATAAGCAAACTTCCACCAATAAAGATATAATCAACACCTGCTTTTTCAGCCTTAATAACTGTATCTTTTAATCTTTGAACAGTTATCTTATCCGGATCTATTAATGTTGCAAACATCTTTTTACCTTGATTGATTTTTTCAGTTATTGATGTATATATTTTCATCTGTTAATATTTTTGTAAGTGAAATAATTAACAACAAGTAATTAACTTTGTTGTAGTATTTACCCCTGACAGAGTTAATAATATCAAATAAAACTCCGGCATTATTAAATATGCAAAATTACATAAATTTATTAACATCCCTATTCCTTCATTAAACGCCCTTGCCGGAATTCAGCAATATGTCGTTCTCATAATACCATTAACCATTAACCATTACTAAAAAGTAATCCTCTATTTTGGTATAATACAAATTAAACTTTTGTCCGTTCAAAGTTGCATTAAAAGTACCTTCTTCTTTATATTCAAAATCTTCGACAAATATACTTTCTCTGAATGATAATCCTTTTTCACCCGATACCTTGTATAAAGCCTCCTTAGCACTCCAATAGATATGATACTTTTCAATTATATAGTCTTTTTTTAATATATCTGATTTTTCTTTCTCATTAAGAAACCTATCTGCAACATTTTCTATTTTCTTCCTTTGTTTCTCAATATCTATTCCGGTAGGATAATATTTATTTATTACTGCTGCTGCATAATTTCCTGAATGAGAAATTGAAATATGAAACAATTCATTTTTAATGATTGGTTTACCGTTTTCATTATAACTTATTTCATATTTTCCCGGCATAAGTTCTTTTAATAACAAGCGTGAAGCCAACCAGTGCTTTTTTCTCTCTTCACTCTTAAACTGATACAAATAATCTGTTTCTGATAAAGATAATTTTATCTGAGACATCATGTCCTCTAAAGTTTCAGTAATTTTCCATACTCCTGCAATAATTGAATCGGTGATATTTTTTTTAAATAAAATAGCCATTTACATTCTTAAATAAAAAAGACCTTCCGGAGTCAACAATAGCCGGTAAGGTCCTTTAAATTATTTTCTTCATTTTAGAATTATGCAGCCGGAGGATTTGTTGTTACAGCATTAAGAGTAGTAACAGTCTTGGCTGCAGCAATCTTTTCCAGCTCTTTATCAATCAAATAATAACCTCCGGGATTATCTTTACCAATCAGTTTGATAATATCAAGAATATGACGAGCTGTTGCTTCCTCTTCTATCTGTTCATTTACATACCATTGCAAAAAATTTGCTGTTGTATAATCCTTTTCAGTCATAGCAACCTCAAGTTGTTTATTTATTGAATCAGAAACCATCTGTTCATGTTTAAGAACTTCTTCAAATAATTCAACTATAGAAGTAAAATCCTGTGGCGGTTTATACAACTCCGGTACAATAGCATGTCCGGCTCTGTCATTTATATATTTAAAAAGTTTCAGCATATGTATTCTTTCTTCTTCAGTTTGCTTATAAAGAAAGTCTGCCGAACCTGCATAACCTTTTATTTCACACCATGATGCCATAGCCAGGTACAATTGAGAAGAAAAAGCTTCTATTACTATTTGCTTATTTAAAGCGTCTTCAACTTTTTTGTTCAACATATTATATTTGTTTTTAAGTTTTTAGTTAATAAGTTTAATTTTTAACTCTTTAACGCTTCTGCACCACCGACAATTTCAAGAATTTCATTAGTAATCGCAGCTTGCCTTGCTTTATTATATGATTGTTTAAGTACATTAAGCAATTCTGTTGCATTATCAGTAGCTTTATGCATTGATGTCATTCTTGCACCATGTTCCGCAGCATATGAATCAAGTAATGCTTTATAGAATTTAACTTTTAGTATTTTAGGAATAATTTCCTGTAATACAATAGTCTTATCAGGTTCAAAAATATAGTCTGCGTTTCTGTCTTTGTCTTTCACTTCTTTAATATCAACCATTTTTACCGGCAGGAACTGTTCATTAGTAAGAATCTGTACTGCAGCATTTTTAAACTGGTTATAGACTATTTCAACACGGTCATATACATTACTTACAAAATAATCCATCACCATTTCTGCTACTGGAGCAACATTCCCGTACGCTAATTTATCAAATAATTCATTATGAGTATCAAGCATTTTGAAATGCTTTTTAGCAAAAAATTCTGAGGATTTTCTGCCTATTGAAAGGATATGGACATTTCCTGCTGCAGCCTGTTGTGAATAATTTTCTTCAATCAATGCTAATGTTCTTTTTATAACATTTGCATTAAAAGCGCCACATAATCCTCTGTTTGAAGTAATCACAACAAAAAGAACTTTTTTAACAGGCCTTTGTTTTGCAAACACGATTTCTTCCTGAACATCATTACCCAATGATACGACAAGACTTTCAAGCAATTCATCAAGTTTTGCAGAATATGGTCTTAATTTCAATATAGCATCCTGAGCTCTTTTTAGTTTCGAAGCAGACACAAGTTTCATTGCACTTGTTATCTGCTGGGTAGAAGTCACTGACGCAATACGTATCCTTACTTCTTTTAAATTAGACATTTTTTATTAATCCCTTTTAATATTAGCTATCAACTATTATTTGTATTTATTAACAGCGCTCATAGCTACTCTTTCAAGAGTGATAATGATATCATCTGTCAAAATTCCTTCTTTTAAAAGATTTAATACATCCCTGTGATTAGTTTCCATATCTAAAAGGAAATCCTTTTCGAAATCTTTAACTTTATTTACCGGTATATCTTTAAGTAATCCTTTTGTTCCACAGAATATAATTGCTATTTGTTTTTCAACAGGCATAGGAGAATACTGACCCTGTTTAAGTATTTCAACATTCTTGGAGCCCTTATCAATTACTGCTTTTGTAGCTGCATCGAGATCAGATCCGAATTTCATAAATGCTTCAAGTTCTCTGAATTGTGCCTGGTCTAATTTCAATGTTCCTGCTACTTTCTTCATTGATTTGATCTGGGCATTACCTCCAACCCTGGATACTGATATACCAACGTTAATTGCTGGCCTTATCCCTGCATTGAACAATGCTGATTCAAGGAATATCTGTCCGTCAGTAATAGATATTACATTTGTAGGTATATATGCAGATACATCACCAGCCTGAGTTTCAATAATAGGCAAAGCTGTTAACGAGCCACCTCCTCTAACAAGATGTTTTATTGATTCAGGCAAATCGTTCATTTTTTTAGCAATTTCATCAGATTGTATGATTTTCGCTGCTCTTTCAAGTAATCTTGAATGAAGATAAAATACATCACCGGGATAAGCTTCTCTTCCTGGAGGTCTTCTTAACAGCAATGAAATTTCTCTGTATGAAACAGCTTGTTTTGAAAGATCATCGTAAATAACCAAAGCATGTCTTCCTGAATCTCTGAAAAATTCACCTATAGCTGCACCTGTAAAAGGAGCGTAGAATTGTAATGCAGCAGGATCTGATGCTGTAGCAGATACAATTACAGTATATTTCATTGCTCCATGTTCTTCAAGTGTTTTCTGAATATTTGCTATTGTAGAACCTTTCTGACCTACACCTACGTATATACAATAAACAGGATTTCCACTATCATAAAATGATCGTTGATTTATTATTGTATCAATTGCAATAGCAGTTTTGCCTGTCTGTCTGTCACCAATAATAAGTTCTCTTTGTCCGCGACCTATAGGAATCATTGCATCAATGGGTTTTAACCCGGTTTGCAAAGGTTCAGTTACAGGTTGTCGGAATATTACTCCGGGAGCTTTTCTTTCCAATGGCATTTCAAAAAGATCTCCTGTTACCTGACCTTTTCCGTCAATAGGTTCACCAATAGTATTTATTACTCTTCCTAATAAGCCTTCACCTACCTGTATTGATGCAATAACGCCTGTACGCTTTACAACATCTCCTTCTTTTACATGTTTTGTATCTCCGAGTAAAACAGCTCCAACATTATCTTCTTCCAGATTCATTGCAATACCCTTAATATCTGCTTTCTCAAAATGTATTAATTCTCCTGATTTTACATTTGTCAAACCATATATATGGGCAATACCATCACCAACCTGTAAAACTGTCCCAACTTCTTCAAGTTCGGATTCTAATTTCACTCCGGCTAACTGTTGCCTCAAAATCGCTGATACTTCAGCAGGTTTAATTTCAGCCATTTATTTATTTTTTTTATTATTTTTATATTAATATATAACTATATTCTATTCCAACTAAAAACTAACTAGCTCCCTCTCAACCATTTTTGCCTTATCTTTTATGCTCGAATCATATATGTTACCGCCAAAATTCAGGATAAAGCCACCTATTATTTCAGGATCAATCTTTTCAATTAACTTTACACTTTTTTGTGATTTTTTCTTTATCACTTCAATTAAAGTTAATTTTTGAGATTCATCTAATGGGATAGGAGATGTTACATAAGCAATTTCAATATCTTTATATTCATTATAAATCTTTGCAAATTGACTCGTAATTGAAACTATATTGTTTTCTCTTCTTTTTTTCATAATAATATTGAGAAAACCTAAAGACATTTTACTAATCCTATCTGAAAAAATCTCTTTAAATATGCTTATTTTTTTATTTGCTTTGATTACCGGACTGGCAAGTACTCCTCTGAAATCCTTATTTTTAGTACATACATCCGAAACAAACTGCATGTCAATATTTACCTGCTCAAGTAAATTCTGTTCTTTCGACAGATCAAATAAAGCTTTTGCATATCTTACCGCAATCCTTGTATCCTTCATGATGCAATTAGTTTAAATTCATATCTTTCAAAAGAGTATCAATATATTCTTTTTGTTTATCGTCATTTGCAAGTTCTTTTCTCAGAATCTTTTCAGCAATTTCAATTGAAAACTTTCCTATCTCACTTTTCAATTCTGACATTGCCCTGTTTTTTTCATTTTGAATTTCCTGACGTGCCTGTTCTAATTTTTTGTTTGCTTCTTCCTGTGCTTTTGCAACAGAACCATCGACTATTGAATCCCTGATTTTTATTGCATCTTTTACCATCTGGCTGGCTTCTTCTTTTGCTTTTACGATAAGATCTTCATTTATCTTCTGAAGATTTTCCATTTCTGCTTTTGCTTTATCAGCTGCTTCAAGTGCACTTGCAATAGAATTCTCCCTGTCTTTTATCATCCCGAGAACCGGTTTCCATGCAAATTTTCCTAAAATAAAGATCACAAACAAGAATGACAAAGTCATCCAAAACAATAATCCTATTCCCGGTGTTACTAATTCCATATTACTATTTTTTTATTTATTTTTCTTAACAAAAACTAAAAACTAAACTGTACATTCCGACCATCCGTCGGAATGTACAGTATTATGTTTGTTAAATGAAAAGTATCAATAAACAAACAACAATAGCAAAAAATGCTACTCCTTCAACCAGTGCAGCGGCAATAATCATGTTTGACCTTATATCACCGATAGCTTCCGGTTGACGTGCAATTGATTCCAATGCACCCTTACCGATATTTCCTATACCGATACCTGCTCCGATTGCGGCTAAACCTGCCCCAAAACCAGCTCCTAATTTTGCAAATGGTACAAAACTTGCAGCTACAGCTTGTAATAAAATAGATGATGTTAACATAAATTTAATGTATTAGAATTATTATAAAATGTAAATTAATGTTCATGTTCTGAAACTTTCGCCATCCCGAAATATAATGCAGAAAGTAATGTAAATACATATGCCTGAAGAAATGCAACAAGTATTTCCAACAGTCCCATAAATATTGAAAATCCTACGGATACCACAGATACGCTATATCCTACATACAAATTGATAGCGCCAAAAATAAATATAAGGCTCATAAAACCAAGTACAATAATATGACCAGCCAGCATATTGGCAAAAAGTCGGACCATTAATACAAAAGGTTTTGTGAAAACACCCATTATCTCAACTATCGGCATTAGTGGCACCGGAATTTTCAGCCACCAGGGAACTCCTGGAGTATTTATAATATGCAACCAATAATTCTTTGTACCTGTAAAGCTTGTTATTACAAATGTAAAAACAGCTAATGTCATTGTAGTTGCAATATTTCCGGTAAGGTTTGCACCTCCGGGGAAAAATGGAACTATCCCTAACAGATTATTCATAAAAATAAAGAAAAATACTGATAATAAAAAAGGCATGTACTTTTCATATCTGTGCTCTCCTATTGATGGTTTTGCAATATCATCTCTTACAAACAGTATCAGAGGTTCCATGAATGATTGTAATCCCTTTGGTGCTTTGTTCGGATTCCTTTTATATGAATTGGCTACTGATATAAATATCCAGCACAATAATAATATACTTATAAAAAGAGACATCACGTTCTTTGTAATAGAAAGATCTAATGGCAATGAGGCTGTTTTATCAGACTCCATTGTTTCACCTTTTACCCTTACGATCTTATTTTTATTCTCCCCTTCGGTTTCTATTTTGTACCCCTTATATGATGCATTGCCATGTTCAAACCTGCTTGAACAAAATACATCTAAATTTCCATTGTAAAATAATATCACAGGTAATGGTATGGATATTGATTTCCCTCCGATTTCTGCAATATGCCATTCATGAGAATCAATAACATGTTCAATTATCATTTCTCCGGGATTAAATTTACCATTATCCTTTTCTTTACTTTCAGATGCCCACATACTACCTGAAAGAAACATTAACATGAAGAAAAATAAAACAAACACTACCGGTTTCATTTTTATATAATATCCTGTAAATTCTATCTTTCCCTTACTAATTATTTTCATTATATACCTTATATTCTTTAAATTCCCATTTATTTATTCTTTCGCTTTTTCATTTCCCGAATTTGGTTGCAATTTATAATTTTTTTAATTAATATAAGTTAAAAATAATTTTCAAAACTGCAAAAATTCAACACACAAGCATATACCACATTGATTTATAATACTATTAAGCAACTAATTTTTTATAAAAAAACCTTACAGCGTAATATTTGCTGCAAGGTTTTTATAATTTCATAGTAATTGATCTCTGTGAATTTCATCTAAATACCACACTATGACCTCGCCTTTGGAAGAGGGGTGAAGGTTTAATTTCAAAGTTATTTTTTAACTTTCAATTCTTTTACCGATTGTTTTCCAATCAATTACATTCCAGAACGCATTAACATATTCAGGTCTGCGATTCTGATAATCAAGATAATAAGCATGTTCCCACACATCAATTGTAAGTATTGGTTTTAAACCATTCTTCAAGGGACATCCTGCATTACTCTCCTGAATTATTTCTAATTTATCATTATCCTTAATCACCAGCCATGTCCACCCTGAACCAAAAAGGCTGGTAGCCGCGGTTGTAAATTTTTCTTTAAAATCTGAAAAACTTCCAAAATTTTTGTTAATAATTTCAGCAAGTTTTCCTGTAGGTTCACCACCTCCATTCGGACTCATACAATTCCAGTAGAAAGTATGGTTCCATACTTGTGCTGCATTATTATATATGGCACCTGTTGCCTTAGTAATCAACGTTTCAAGACTGACTTTTTCAAATTCGGTTCCTTCGGTTAGTCTGTTCAGATTGGTAATATATGCCTGATGATGCTTTCCATAGTGAAAACTTAATGTATTTTCTGTTATATAAGGTTCAAGAGCCTTAAGAGGAAATGGTAATTGAGGTAATTCGAATGCCATAATTTAAAGTTTTTAAGTTTATATTTTATTATACAAAATTACAAATTTCTGATAAAAAAGAATAAAAATTAATAAGCAAATGACCTTTTAATCTATAAAATATGTCAAATCACTCTATTTCAGCATTAACCCTTCTGTTATTTTTAAGTTGTTTGAACTGACTCGGTGTTATACCGGTTATCTTTTTGAATTGATTTGATAAATGAGCTACACTACTATAGTTCAATTTATAAGAAATTTCTGTAATATTAAGATCATCATATAAAATCAATTCCTTAACTCTTTCTATTTTATTCTTTATAAAAAATTTTTCAATAGTAATCCCTTGCATTTCAGAAAATAAGTTTGCAAGGTAGTTGTAATCATAATTTAATTTTTCACTCAGATAATCCGACAGATTTACTTTTAATTGTTCTTCTGAAAAATGGATCAATTCTATTATAATATTTTTAATTTTCTCTGTTAAAATAATATCCTTGTTATCCATCAGCTCAAGTCCCGTTTTTTTCAACTCTTCGTTTAAACGTTTCCTTTGTTCAGGAGTAATATTTTCAATGATATTAGCTTCTCCTAAATCAACAGAAGTATAATGTAATCCCATTTTGTCCAACTCGGATTTTACCACCATCTTACATCGCACACAAACCATATTTCTTATCAAAAGCTTCATTGTCTTTTATTTATCTAATAATCACAATTAAATCTTTTATAATCATCTATATTTCTTATCATTGTAAATATGACCTGAGAACCCATGCCATTTTCTCATGTATTTCTAGAATACATATAACAAAATCTGTTGTTCCAAAGTCTTTATTCTGTACAGACGTTGCGATAATTTCTTTTCTCAATATTCTGATAATCTCTTCATGATCATCAAGCAAGGTCTGAACAATTTGTTTCTGATTACTAAAATCATGTGTTGGTTCATTAAGGCGGGTAATGTTTAAATAATCTTTCATTGCCCCCAACGCATAATGACCCAATATTCGAACTCTTACTGCAATATCATCTATAATTCCATCAAGTTCTTTATATTGGATTTCAAATAATTTATGCAATTCATTGAAGCTTTGCCCATGAATATTCCATTGAGCATTTCGTGTTTTGGTACATAGAAGATACTCATCTGCCAACAATGTATTTAATATTGTAGCAATCTCAACAGAATTTCCTTCTGTTATTCCTATCTTTGGTTTCAGTGTTTCCATATTTTATATTTTAAAATTTTCAGTTATTTGAAATTATGCTATTTTTTATAATATATGACATTATCTTTTTATACTGTCGCTGCGAAGTTTTCCCATTGGATTTATATGACGGAACTAAACTTAGAGGATCAGGCTCAAGCTGATTTAAGCACCCATCATTTTCAATCTCAGTCCAACTTGCTATCAGCTGAGTAAAAGTATCATAATATGTCCTGCTTCTGGCATTATCATATTTAGTATTTATATATCCCATATTAGATTTAATTATTGACCTTTTCATAGCAATTATTTTAATTTTACAAGTCACAAAGTAAATAAAAATAATTCTGATTTCAATTACATTTTTGAAATTTATTTTTACATTATTCATACCATTATGTAGACTAATTGATTATATTTTTAGCCCAATTATATTTCAACTGATTTCCGCCGATTTTATATTAATACCATTTTGCAAAAAGAGTTAGTACAGTTCCAGCGTAGGAGGAGAACCATTAACAAGTTACAATTTAAAAACTGTTTTGAATTATATACAGCTGAAAATTAGGCCCTCACCCCCAACCCATCTCACAAAGGAGAGGGGTGTAAAACTTATTTATCAAAACAATTTCTTACAATTCACAATTAATTTACAAAGAAGGTAAAGGTTTGTTTTTTTTCATTTAATCATAGGAAATGATTATATTTGCATAATAAAAGGAAAAAGAAATTCTTGTTAAAATTTTTATCAATCTTAAAATAATCCTTAAACATAATTACTGAGAAAATGAATAAACGGGCAAAGTCAATTTTTAGAATAATTTGTGGATATGAAAAAGCATTCGATGAAATTGAAGGAGGAGCAAAACTTGCAAGAAGTAATTTTAATATTATTTACGAAGGTGATCTCCAAGGTGAAAGCACTCTGCTTGAACTCAAGAATTATACTAACGATAAAAATGCATCTGTATATGGATTGGAGCGATTTTCAGGGCAACTCGAAGATAAATCCGGAACTTTTGTTTTAGAGCATACCGGTAAATTCGAGAATGGAATTCTTACATCAAAAAGAACTGTAGTGCCTGATTCAGCGACCGGTGGTTTTAAAGGACTTCACGGAGAAATCAATCTTATTGCAGGTCCTTCAGACCAATATCAAATTATTTTTAATTACTATTTCGAGTAAGTA
>JAUZOY010000005.1 GCA_030706235.1 Bacteroidota bacterium
CAATAGTCATATTGCCAACTCCGGCTCTGCAGATCATCTCTGCTGCTGCACTGCCAACTCCACCTAAACCAACAACAAGTACATGAGAATTTCTGAGTGTTTCAATGTTTTCTTTTCCTATCAGAAGTTCTGTCCTCGACAACCAATTATCCATTATAAAGAAATTAAATAATGATTAACCGTTAACCATTCATTTCCATAGCTGCTTTTATAAAATTAATAAACAGAGGATGAGGGTGTGCAACAGTGCTTTTATATTCAGGGTGGAACTGAACACCAATAAACCAAGGATGATCTTTTAGCTCTATTATTTCAACCAAATCACCTTCCTGATTAATTCCTGTAGGAATCATTCCTGCATTAATAAATTCTTCAAGATACTTATTATTAAATTCATAACGATGACGGTGTCTTTCAGAAATTTCACTTTTATTATAAATTGAGAATATTTTAGAATCCGGTGATAAAGTACACTGATAAGCACCAAGACGCATAGTACCACCTTTACTGACAATTTTTTTCTGATCTTCCATAATATCGATTACCGGATGATCGGTCGAAGGATTAATTTCAGTAGAATGGGCATCTTTATAACCAAGAACATTTCTTGCAAATTCAATTACAGCACATTGCATACCGAGACAAATCCCCAGAAATGGAATTTTATTTAAACGTGCATATTTTATAGCACTTATTTTCCCTTCTATACCTCTCTCTCCGAATCCGGGAGCTACAAGAATTCCTGAAAGATCTGATAGTTTTTCTTTAGTATTTTCTTCTGTAATATTTTCCGCCTGAACAAAAGAAATTTTTACTTTGCATTCATTAGTTGTTCCTGCATGAATAAATGATTCAATTATAGATTTATAAGCATCTTTTAATTCAGCATATTTTCCTATAAGTCCGATTTTAATTTCCTTTTTTGGATTTTTCAGCTTTTGCAGGAATTCTCTCCATCTTGTAAGATCCGGTTCTCTGTCATCAGGCATATTAAGTTTTTTAAGAACAACTTTGTCAAGCTTTTGTTCAAGCATTAGAATAGGAACATTGTATATGGTTTCAGTATCGATTGATTCAACTACTGCATTGGATTCAACATTACAGAATAAAGCAATTTTGTTTCTCAGTGTCTGATTAATATGTTTTTCTGTTCGGCAGACTAAAATATCAGGTTGAACTCCATATTCAAGCAAAGTTTTAACAGAATGTTGAGTAGGTTTAGTTTTTAGTTCTCCGGTTGCTGCAAGATATGGGACAAGAGTAAGGTGAATTACAAGGCAATCACGGCCCATTTCCCATCTAAGTTGACGGACAGCTTCAATATAAGGTAATGATTCAATATCACCTACAGTGCCGCCAATTTCAGTAATAACGAAATCATACTTTTTTGATTTGCCAAGAAGTTTGATCCTGTATTTGATTTCATCAGTGATATGAGGTACAACCTGAACAGTTTTACCCAGATAATCACCTCTTCGTTCTTTATTTATTACAGACTGGTAAATAATACCTGTTGTGACATTGTTTGCCTGAGAAGTTTCTGTATTAAGAAAACGTTCATAATGACCCAGATCAAGATCAGTTTCAGCACCATCCTCAGTTACATAGCATTCACCATGTTCATAAGGATTAAGAGTTCCCGGATCTATGTTAATATAAGGATCAAGTTTTTGGATTGTAACGGAATATCCTGTAGCCTGAAGTAATTTAGCAAGAGAAGCAGAAATGATTCCTTTACCGAGGGATGAAGCAACTCCACCGGTTACAAAAATATATTTAGTTTGTGCCATTTTTTATTATGCGATTTTTGTGCAAAAATAGCTATTTTATCGGAATTCGAAGCCGTCGTAGCAAAGTTTGTATTCCCCATTATATTTGAAAATAGACATAAAATAAATCTGTATAATAGGAACATTTATTTCTTTATTATTAAAAGCAAAAGTGAAGATATGATTATTTCCTACCTGATGTTGTAAAAAATCATCGCTGTATTTTGTATGAATGCCTTTATAATACCTTATATACCAACCGGCGTAAGCTAATCTATTAGAAGGATCCTTAAAAAAATATTCTCCAAGAGAAAGATTCTGTTTAGTAAGTTCTTCTTTAAAATTTTTGTTATATGTATATTTTACCTGATAAAAGGCATATGGATTTACACAATTATTATGTTGATGCAGATATTTAATAACATCGCTATCATTTTCTATTTTTGCATGAAGTGTATGGTTTTCAAAAAAATAAGGATTAGAATGATTTAGCCCATATGGATCACAAAGACATCTAATATCTATAAATGGAAATAAGATATATTTCTGCATTTCGACAGAATCATTACAGGAAATTATTTTTTTAATATAATTAAATAATTCCGGTTTTTCTTTTTCAAAATTAATTGTATCAAATTTATAGTTAAGCATTTCATTGAAACTTACAAATTGAGCTTTACAACTAAATATTAAAACATTAAAAAACAAAATAATAAATAATAAATACTTGTATTTCATATTTTTAAAAAAATGATAAATGTTTTTTATAAAAGTTTAAATAAAAACTAAAATTTTGCTAAAGTATTATATTTTTTGATTTATTAGACAGAATTATAAATAATTCTATGTTAGGTAATTTTACTCATTTTAGTTTTATCAATATAAAGTCAAAATTATTATTGTTCAGTAAATCAAATAAATAAATAAAAATTAATAAATGATATTATTGTGATGGAATATTTTATTGACAAATAATAATTTTTGTTGTATTTTTGTTGCAACTTTGTATTAAATTTTAACATAATTTTAACTTAAACAAAAAAAATCATGAAAGGAAAAGTCTTCAAGTTTACAAAAAGAAATCTTATTCTCTTTGTAAGTGCGATGTTATATCTTTTAGGATTAACATCAATGGCGAACAATCTTCAAATTGGAACACCAACAAAATCTAATGACACATTATTTTTTACAATTGCGTGGGACAATAGTTGGAGAGTATCAACAGGGCCAAGCAACTATGATGGTATATGGTTGTTTGTAAAGTATCAGGATTGCGGTGGAAACCGAATCTGGAACCACGTTAATGTAGTAGCAGCCGGAACAAAAGGAGCACCTGCAATAGCATTAACAACTACAGTACCTGCAGATAATAAAGGAGTATTTATATACAGATCTGCAGACGGACAGGGCAATATTGCAGCTACAAATTATTTCTTTAAAATGGCAGCAGGGGCAGTAGGTACGTATAATTACAAAGTTACCGGTATAGAAATGGTTTACATTCCACAAGGAACATTTGATTTAGGAGATGGAGTACAGGTAAATGCATTTAAAAATGGTGCTGTAGTAGCTCCATATTCTGTAAATAGTACTGCTGTTATTGCAGCAACAGCACTTGGAGCAACAGCAAACAATGTACAACTACCAGCAGGTGCTGCCGGAGTTGGTTTTCCAAAAGGTTATGATCCTTTCTGGATTATGAAATATGAAATCAGCATTGAACAATATGTTAATTTCTTAAATTCATTAACTTATTCACAACAATCTACAAGAATTTATCCTACACTTCCAAATGCTGCATCAGGAACATTCCCGACTGGATATCCAAACTTAGCCGGTTGGACAGGAATAGCAATAAATACTCCTGGAACAAATAACATGATACCGGCAGTATTCTCATCAGATTGTACAGCTGGTAACTTTGATAACTTTAATGACTGTCAGACATCAGCAATGCCAAATTTAAGCTGGCCTGACTTAGCATCTTATCTTTGCTGGGCAGCATTAAGACCAATGACTGAACTTGAATTCGAAAAAGCTTGTCGTGGAACATTACCTATGTCTGCAAATGAATATGCATGGGGAGATAACAATTTAAATCCTGTAACAGCAGCATCGATATCTAATCAAAGTCAGACAAATATGGTTTCTAACCTTGCATCTTTGGGACTTTGTAATTATGCGTCTAATCTTACCGGACCATACAGATGCGGAATGCTTGCTAAAGCAACTACAGTAAGAAATACAGCAGGAACAACATATTATGGAGTAGCAGACATGAGTGGAAATGTAAGAGAAATGGTTGTAGGAGTAACAAGTGGTAACTGCGTAGGAGCAGGTCCGACAACATTTATCGGAACTCTAGGTACAGGAACGCTTGACGTTGTAAATGGTGAAGCAGACGTGGCTACTATGGTATGGCCTTCATGGACACCTGCTTATACTCCGAACACCCCTGTAGCTGCAGCATATACTGCAACTTTAGGTATCGGAACAAGAGGTGGTGGCTGGAATGATGCAGTTGCTCAGTTGAGAATCTCAGACAGAAACTATATGAATACTACAGCCGCAGGAAGCTGCTGGTTAAGAACCGGAGCAGGAACACAGACAGGTGGTCGTGGTGTAAGACAACCTTAAAAACTATTCTTTATACTTCAAATATTCGGAAATCAACCTGAATTTTGAATTTTGAATTTTAAATTTAGAATTAATAAATAAAGAATAGGAAAAAATATGAAAGAAAGTAAAAACAGATTTATAATGAGTAGTTTTAAACTACTCATTATAAGCATTGTGATGTTCTTTGCCTTCGGAGCAAAAGCAAACAATGTACAAATAGGGACACCAACAGTTACCAATGATGTGATAACTTTCACAGTACAATGGGATAACAGTTGGCGTGTTGCTACTGGACCCTCCAACTGGGATGCAGTCTGGCTTTTTGTAAAATGGCAGGATTGCAATAACCAGAGGAAGTGGACGCATGCAGATCTTGTAGCAGCCGGGTGTTCTGTAGTATCAGGAGCAGTAACAATGACTTCAACAGTAACATCCGATAATAAAGGGATGTTTCTATACAGACAAGGGACAGGACAGGGTAATATACCATCAACAACAGTAAATCTAAAGCTTAATACAGCAGGGATACCCGGCTGGGTAGCAGGAGGTACGAATATGAACTTTGAAGTATTTGGTATAGAGATGGTCTACATAACCCCTGGTAGTTACGATTTAGGCGATGCATCAGAGTATGCAGATGGATGGTGTGATGCATTTAATAATTATACAGTAACGAATGAAACTACTGCAATAGCAGCAGGTATGCTTGGAGCAAATGCAACGCATGCAGCTATACCGGCAACATTTCCAAAGGGCACTGGGCTTGGGGTAGGAGCCAATCCAATTTATTGCATGAAATATGAAATAACAGTTCAGCAATATGTTGACTTTCTGAATGAGCTTACTTATTTACAACAATCATCAAGATTAATGGTATCTCCCAATTCAGCAGCAGGTTCATGGGCATATACAAGGACAAATGCAGGTGGTTATAATTATGGTGGAATTGTAATCAGTTCCCCTGGAACAAATAACATGATACCGGCTGTGCTGGCCGCAGATTGTAATTCAGGTAATTATGATAACTTTGATGATTGTCAGACATATGCAATGAATTATTTATCATGGGCGGATCTCGGAGCATTTTTAGACTGGGCATGTCTCAGACCTATGTCAGAACTGGAATTTGAAAAGATATGCAGAGGATCAGTACCAAGGGTAGCGGGAGAATATGCCTGGGGTGATGTAAATATAAATTATATTACGCCGGCATCCTTAAGTAATTCAGGGCAAAGCAATGAAGTTTCATCATTATCTAGTCTTGGATTATGTAATTATGGTTATAGTACAGTTGGTTCGCTGGGCGGTCCTATGAGGGTCGGAATGCTTGCAAAAGCGACAACTGTCAGAAATCAGGCAGGAACAACATATTATGGAGTAGCTGATATGAGTGGAAATGTAGCAGAGCAATGTGTTGGTGTTGGCGCAGGGGCAAACGGAGCAGTTGTACATAATAGTGCAACAACGTATTTTACCGGTAAGGAAGGAGATGGAAATGTTGATGCCAACGGTAATTTTGACGGAGCATTAGTTGCAGACTGGCCAACGATCGTAGCAGGAACAGATATGGGTATTGGAATTCGAGGAGGTCATTTTTATTGTAGGACTGATGCTAATTATACAACAGCAAATGGAGTAACAAGTTCTATATATGCCTTAAGGGTAAGTGACCGAATATTTATGTATAATTCAGGTGGAGGTGTAAACCCATGGTGTAATAATGGTTGGGGTGGTTATGGTACATACAGTTCAGGTCTTGACCAGAGACTATTTACAAATGGAGGAAGAGGGGTAAGAAAAGCAAATTAATCAATTTAAGAATTGATTTAAATTTGAAATAAAAAGGTTTTAATAAGATTCCACCTAATTATAAGATGGAATCTTATTAAAATTAAGTAAATTAAAAAAGAAAATAATAATTTGAAGAGAATAATCTTCATATCAATATATATAATTACATTCTTATTAGTAAATAAGAGCAGTTCTTTATTTGCTCAGACATTTGGAGGAAACTCGGGAGATATCTGGAAACAGGATGTTTCAAATGTAGCATGTACTGAACCAAATATAGCAGTAGGAGGGGATCAGAATATAACAACGGCATCAACATTATTTTTAGTTGGATGTATTACACCAAATCTTTCTTTAGGAGGAAATAACAGTGGCTTTAAAGCATCAACTTTATTTCAAACTTCATGTGTTTTTCCAAATATTTCATATGGTGGCAATGAAGATGGTAATGCTCAGAGGATATTGAATTTAATAACATGTCCAGGAATACCTAATATAGCTTTAGGTGGAATTACTTCATTGACAATAGAAAATAATGTATATCTTAAAATTTGTCCGACGGCATCAGATTGGGCTGCATTAGCATATGGAGGAGATAATGACGGACATGGAAAGAGCAGAAAAATAAATGTAACATGTCCTGTTCCACCAAATATTGCTATGGGAGGAACTGAAGATAATTGTTCACCAGAGAGTAATGTCGCATTAAAAGTATGTCCATATTTTGACTGGTCATATAATGCAATGGGTGGAAATAATGATGGACATTCAATAAGTACATTAGTATTATTTGGGTGTTCAATACCAAATTTAGCATATGGAGGAGCAGAAGACAGTACAAAATCAGAATCTATTTTATCATTAAAATCATGCAATGAGCCGAATATTGCAATTAGCGGTGATAATGGAGATGGAATATCTGAATCTGATATAAGTTTATTAACATGTACTGTAGAAAATATAGCTTCAGGAGGTTATAATAGTGGAAATTCGAAAGGGAAGACATATTTAAATCCATGTACACCGGTAGTAACGCCACCTCAAGGTGGTATGGCAAACGGAGGTAATGATGATGGGTTATCAATATCTACGCTGGTTATGGTTGCCTGTACTACAGTTAATTTAGCCTCAGGGGGAAACAAAGGAGGATTCATAAATTCGATATTAAATTTATTTAATTGTTCTCAACCTCCGAATTTAGCTTTGGGAGGTAATAGTGACGGTTATATTTGCAAAATAGAAGAAGAATTGATATGTCCGGCATTTGACTCAACAGCAGTTTCAAGTGGAGGAGATGAAGACGGGTATAGTAAGGCTAGAATAAGTAATTTGACATGTGTATTACCGTATAATGTTACAAGCGGAGGGTATCAGGATGGTACATCGACAAATATTATAAATCAAATAACCTGTACCTGGCCTAATATTGCTTATGGAGGAGATGGTTATATTACAACTACAAGTAATGTACAGTATTTAAATTGTCCGGGTTACTATGATATATCATATTGAGGAGTAGGAAGCGGGAATAATAAAAATAAAGAATACAATATAACCTGCTATGAACCAAGTATTGCATATGGAGGAGACGATGATGGAGGAAAATCATCAGATATAATACAAGTAACATGTCCTTTATTACTTGATATATCTCATGGAGGATATGATGATAGTCTGACATGGAAGGGTAAAATAAATAATATAGTATGTATTACACCAAATTTAGCATATGGAAATGTTTCAGATGGTTATACATCATCAGTTTTGAATTTAAAAATTTGTTCATTACCACCTAATATATCAATAGGAGGTAAAAATGATGGGTATTCAACGAACAGTACAATGTTACTTGGAGCATGTATTGAACCACTTGCAGTTGGAGGGTATAGTGATGGGACATATCAATCAACAGTAACAATATGTTTGAATGATAATAATATAGGATTAGGGGGAAATGGAGACGGTTGCAATACAAATGGTTTATTATTAACAGATAATGCATGTAATCAATATGTATTTGGAGGGAATAGTGATGGTTATTCGGAAATCAATCTTTTACAAAAAATTTGTATAGAGCCAACGGTAGCGTATGGAGGAAATGGTGAAGGTTCGTCTTTTGGTGTAATGGCAGTGAAAAGTTGTATTGAACCTTCAATAGCAACTGGGGGAACAGGGGATGGATATATAGTTTCCATATGCCAACAAATAACATGTGCAGAGCCATCAATAGCCTATGGAGGGGTGGAAGACGGACATAATAAAGGTAAGATAACAAATATAGTATGTTTTGAGCCGAGTATTGCATATGGTGGTGATGGAAGAGGATATTATGAATCAGTAAAAATTGTAAAAATATGTACTGAGCCGACTATAGCTTATGGAGGGGATAATGATGGTTATAGTTACAATGAATTGGATAATAAGAATTGTAATGAACCAACAATAGCATATGGTGGTGATGGAATAGGGTATAATGAATCAGTACAAATTGTAAAAATATGTACTGAGCCAAATATAGCATTTGGTGGAAATATAGATGGTTTTTCAACGGGAACATTAAATGTAATAATTTGTACTGAGTCTAATATAGCGTATGGCGGGATAAAGACAGGATATTCAAAAGGGAAATTGTTAAATATAACCTGCAATGAACCAATGATAGCCTATGGTGGTGATGGAGATGGATTTAATAATTCAGTAATAAGTTTGAAGAATTGTGGTGTACTGCCAAATATCGCAATAGGAGGAGATAAAGACGGATCAGGAGAAAATAATGCTGAATATTGTATAAATGCAGATAATTTGGCCGCAGGAGGAACATCTGATGGCGGTTCAACAGGTATATTAACAGGAGTAAACTGTTTTGCGGTAGGTCTTGTAGGATTCGGAGGATATGGTGACGGTATTTCGCAATCATACCTGCAGACGTGTTATAATGAACAGGATTTAGGAAAGGGAGGTATATCTGATGGTACAGGAACTTCAATATTAAATTTGAAAGTTTGCCCGATGACAGGATTTATGCTTGGAGGAGTAAGTGATGGATCTAATACGAGTATGTTAAATCTGACAGTATGTCTTGATCCAAGTTTAGGAATAGGAGGAAATGAAGATGGATACACTAAAGGCAGATTATCAAATATTACTTGTATAGAACCAAGTATAGCAACCGGAGGAGACGCAGATGGGTATTATCAAAGTATATTGCAGTTAAATAATTGCATTACTGCTGATCCGTCAATTGGAGGCATAGGAGATGGATTAAGTAATGGAATACTATCAGCCAATGTCTGTGTAGAACCAACAATTTCATACGGAGGAATTGAAGATGGACATTCAAAAGGTAGGTTAATTCAAAGTCCATGTTTCGAACCTAGTATAGCCTATGGAGGAAATTATGATGGAATGTCTACAGGTTTATTAAATTTGGTAAACTGTAGTTTTTCCAATATTGCAATGGGAGGAGATGAAGACGGATATGTGAAAGGCAGGTTGTCAAATATAACATGTTTCGAACCAAGTATAGCCTATGGAGGTGATTATGAAGGAAGTTCAACAGGCATTATAAGTCAGATTGTATGTATTGAGCCTACAATAGCCTATGGAGGTAATTTTGAAGGGACTTCAGCAGGAATATTAAATCAATTGGCTTGTATAGTTGATTCAAATATAGCAAAAGGAGGTTTTGCAGATGGAAATGCAAAGGGTAGACTTATTAATAATGTATGTACAGAGCCGAATCTTGCTTTGGGTGGAAATTATGATGGAGGCAATGAGAACAATAGAATTGTAATAACATGTCCGGTACCACCAAATATTGCTGTGGGAGGAATAGATGCAGGTTTTGCAGAATCAGACAGGCTATATTGTATAGATGGAAATACTATAGCAAAGGGAGGTGATTATGATGGTTATTCAGAATCAACGTTATCTCAGTTAAATTGTTTCTTGGTTTTGAATTTTGCTGTAGGAGGGAATCAGGATGGGAATAATGAAGGATATCTGAAGTATTGTTATAATGAACAGGATTTAGCAAAGGGAGGAAATTATGATGGTACGTTTAACCGGGATTTAATACTAAATCCATGTCCTGCATTACCAAATATGGCACAAGGAGGAATCAGTGACGGAAGTTCTACAGGAATTTTGAATCAAACAATTTGTTACACAGGTCTGGGAATATCATTAGGAGGTAATTATGATGGTACTCAGACGTCTATATTACAGCAAATTACTTGCATATTAGATAATGTATCATACGGAGGATTTGAGGATGGGCATAGTAAAGGAAGAGTAAGCAATATAATATGTATAGAGCCTACAATAGCATTGGGCGGATTAATGGATGGAACCGGAGAAAATGATTTGATACAGAAAACATGTGTGGATTTCAGCAATACATTGGGTGGAGATGACGGAGGAAATTCTGAAGGTGATTTAAGTCAGTTAAATTGTAATCAACTTAATATATCATATGGTGGTAATAGTGACGGATATTATACAGGTAATATTAATATGATTATATGTAGTGAACCAAATCTTGCAATTGGAGGAAATACTGACGGATATTTCAGTAGCGAAATTGATTTAAAGAATTGTAATGAACCAAATATTGCTTCAGGTGGATATAACGACGGAAATACAAAATCAAGAATATCAAACGTAGCATGCATAGAACCAAGCATTGCAACAGGTGGAGATAATGATGGCTATAGAGAAAAGATTTTGAATCAAAATGTTTGTAATGAACCAAATATGGCAATAGGTGGAAATAGTGACGGATATTATAATAGTGAGCTTGACCTTAAAAATTGTAATGAACCAAACATATCATATGGTGGAAATTATGAAGGTACTTCGATAGGGGTATTAAATCAGAAAATTTGTATAGAACCAATCATTGCTTATGGAGGAGATGGGGACGGATATATTGAAAATGAGCTTGATATTGCAAACTGTGAATCACTTAATCTTGCAAGCGGAGGATTCGATGATGGGAATGCAAAAGGAAGACTATCCAATGTTGCATGTACTATTATTAATCTGGCAGTAGGAGGTTTGTATGATGGTTATAGTGAGCAATCAATAAAATTATGTTATAATGATCAGGATTTGGCTAAGGGAGGAAACGGTGATGGAATAAATCAGGGATTATTAAATCAAAAGACATGTACTTATGAAAATCTTGCATTTGGAGGTAATGAAGATGGTTATCTGGTTAGTACACTGAAAATTTGTTTTAATGAACAGGATATTGCCAAAGGAGGTAATTGGGATGGGTATTTTACCGGGGAAAAGGATCTTATTGTTTGTCCTGTTCCTGAAAATATTGCCTTAGGAGGAGATATTGACGGGTATTCAAGTAATATGTTAACATTAAAATTTTGTGCATTTGATGTGATTTATGTGGGAGGAAACAGTGATGGAAGTAATCAATTTGATATGATAAATATTGCATGTCCTGTAACTAATATAGCAATTGGAGGGGATGGAGAAGGATATAGTGAAGATATCTTGAAATTAAAGAATTGTGTTGATACCAGTCTTGCAATTGGAGGAATAAGCGGATCAATAAAAGGGAGATTGAATCAGAGAGTTTGTATGGATCCCGAAATAGCAAAAGGAGGAATCGATGCAGGATATTCAGAAGGAGAATTGAATCTTATAGATTGTAATCTTTTAAATATTTCATTAGGTGGAGATCATGATGGATATAGCAAAGGAAAGTTATCAAATATAGTTTGTATAGAACCATCAATAGCTTTAGGAGGAGATAATGACGGATATTCAGATGGAGATTTAGGTTTAATGATTTGTACAGATCCTGTATTGGCAATAGGGGGAAACAGTGACGGTTTTAATATTGGAGAGCTTGATCTTAATAATTGCAATGATCCTAATCTTGCTTCAGGAGGTATAAATGACGGTCATGCAAAAGGAAAGTTAATTAATAATGTATGTATTGAACCAAGCATCGCAATGGGAGGAGATAATGACGGATATTCAGACGGAGACCTGTCATTATTACCATGTATTGAGCCAACGATATCATATGGAGGAACTGAGGATGGTTATACAAAGGGAAGACTGATTAACAAAATATGTTTTGAACCTACAATTGCTTTTGGAGGGAATGCAGATGGATTTAATAATAATACTGTAACATTGGTTGCCTGTGAAGCTGAAGCAAATCTTGCTTTAGGTGGCGATAAAGATGGATTTTCTACAAATACACTTTCTCAATTAACATGTGTTGATCCATTAGCAATAGGAGGAAGTGATGATGGTAATAATACATCAGTACTTAATTTAACAAATTGTATAGGGAATATAGCAATCGGTGGTAATTCAGATGGATATTTTACCGGCAGTATTGTAGATTCAGTATGTTTATCTTTGAATTTTGCAGTTGGCGGTAATTCTGACGGATCAAATACCAGTGAAATTGATTTGTTGATGTGTACAGGAAATCTTGCATTAGGTGGAAATCAGGATGGATTTTCAATAAACACTCTTGCGTTAATCGGTCCATGTATAGATGCAGTATCAATGGGAGGTAATGATGATGGTTCAATTGAAGCAAGACTTAATACTTCAAATTGTTTATCACTGAATACCGCATTCGGAGGTAATGAAGATGGTAATGCAGAAAATGACCTTAATCTTTTAGTCTGTACACCACCTGAAAACCTCTCAAAAGGAGGTATATATGACGGAACATCATTCAATACTGTTTACTTAAATCCATGTACATTTGTTGATCCATTAGCTTCAGGTGGTTCGTCAGATGGATATTATGTAAGCGATCTGAAGCAATTAACCTGTACAATAGAAAATATTGCATTAGGTGGTGGAGAAGATATGCATGATTATGAAGGAGATTTGAATCTGCTGGCATGTTCAGTATTCAGTATATCTTATGGAAGTACAGAAGATGGTTATAAAGAAGGGCTATTGAGTCAGTTAAATTGTAATCAGCCTAATATAGCAATGGGAGGAAATGAAGACGGCTATTCAGATGGTGATTTGAATTTATTAATATGTACAATACCAAATCTTGCAATGGGAGGAAATGAAGACGGCTATTCAGATGGTGATTTACTTCAGACCTCATGCAATATATTTAATCCTTCGTTCGGTGGTATAAGTGATGGGTATAATCAAGTACAGTTGGATCAGAAAACATGTGTTGAAGTCAATATAGCATATGGAGGAAATGAAGATGGCTATTCAGACGGAGATTTGAACTTAATTACATGTACATTACCAAATGTTGCATTAGGAGGTACTCCTGGTGACGGATACGCTGTAAACGGAATGAATCTTATAAATTGTACAGAGCCGAATATTGCATTAGGAGATATAAATGATGGATATAAAGAAAGTAATCTAAGTCTGATATCATGTAATCTTCTCAATCTTGCACTTGGAGGAGATGGAGATGGATATAAGGAAAGTAACCAGATACAGGTTAACTGTGGCATGCAAAACCTCGCACTTGGAGGAAATGAAGATGGATATGAAGAAGTTAATTTGCCAACAGGAAACTGTGTTTCATTAAATCTTGCAATAGGAGGAAATGAAGATGGATATGAAGAATTGTTATTACAGCAAGCTCCTTGTGCGCCTGAACCAAATCTTGCAGCCGGAGGATCAGATGATGGTTATAATGAATCAGCAATGATTTTAACAACATGTAATGATAATGTTTCGCTGGGTGGTAATAACGATGGAAATTCAGAGAATAATTTATTACAAATGATTTGTTTAGGCAATCTTGCAGTTGGAGGTAATGAAGATGGGGGATCAGAAAATGATATAATATTATTGAACTGTAATGATAATGTTGCAGTAGGAGGGAATAATGACGGATATTCTGAAGGTTCATATTTACCTGTAATATGTGCAGAACCTAATATTGCATTGGGAGGTTGGGTGCATGATGGTTATGCTCAAGGGTCTGTTCAACTTTGTTATAATGATCAGGATATAGCAAAAGGTGGAGTAGATGCAGGATATTCAGAAGGGGATATTAATTTAGGTCCATGTCCGAATTTAAATATTGCAACAGGAGGTAACCAGGATGGTTCGTCAGAAACCGATCTGAATATGATAACATGTCCTGCACTGGAAAATATTGCAAAAGGAGATATATCTGATGGCTATGGAGTTTCAGTAGTAAATCTCAATCCATGTACATTTGTTGATCCGTTAGCTTCAGGAGGCTCTGAAGATGGAACATCATTATCAGGATTGAATTTATTAACATGTACTACAATAAATATTGCATATGGAGGAAATGAAGATGGAAATTCAGAAGAAGATATCATGCAATTAACATGTGTTGATCCGAATATTTCATTGGGAGGAATATATGATGGGTATAGTGAAAATGCTCTGAATCAGACAAATTGCAATCAGGTGAACATTGCCTATGGAGGAATAAATGAAGGATTTGATATAAAGACCTTAGTTTTGCTTACATGTACTATTCCTAATTTAGCATATGGAGGAGATGTGGATGGATATTCAGATGGAGACTTGTCACAACTCACATGTGTAGAACCGGTAATATCATATGGTGGTGTTCATGACGGATATTCTAAGGGTAAGTTGTCAAATATAGTATGTACTGATGTAAATTTCTATGTTGGTGGTATACAGGATGGCAATTCAGAAAATGATCTGAACTTATTAAATTGTAATGCGATGAATATTGCACATGGAGGAGATGCAGATGGACATAATACTATTACATTAAATTTATTGACCTGCACTATTCCTAATATTGCATTAGGAGGTAATGAAGATGGATATGAAAATATAGATCTTATATTAAATCCGTGTCTGATTCCGAATTTAGCAAAAGGAGGAAATAATGACGGTCAGGATTACGAAGTATTGAATCTATTAACTTGTCCTATGTGGAACATTTCATATGGAGGATTAGTAGACGGCTATTCACAGGGATTACTTACATTGAAATATTGTCAGTCTCCATATCACTTCAGGACAATTGCCAGCGGTACATGGAGTGACCCATCAATTTGGCAGGTAAGTACCGATTCGGTTGTCTGGGGCGTTTATCCTTGTTATTATCCGCCAAACTCTTCAGATTCAAGTATTGTAATTAGAAGTCCTCATAGTGTAAATGTAGGCCAAAATGTTAGTGCAGATCAATTATATGTTATGTCCGGAGCATTTTTAAATATTAATCCTGGTAAGACATTAACTATTACAGATGGCAGTAAAGGAACAGATATGAAAGTATATGGTAAGGTAATAAATAACGGAGGACAGATAGTTGCATCAGATACAAGTGTAGTAAGGATATATTTCAGGAATGGAAGTGAATATACACATCAATGTGATGGTCTGGCAATACCAAAAGTTGTATGGGAAACAGGTTCATTGTGTCATGTTACAGGAGTATCAGGTGCATATCCGAGTGGTATGAATCAATATTTCTATGACTTTATGTGGGATAATACATCCCCAACTGGTAATATGAATGGTCATATGTATGTTTCTCATAACTTTAATATAAAACAAAAGAATTTCAATACAGGTACTGATACCATAACTCTTGGAAATGATGCAACAATAACAAATGAAACAGCTAATAGAGAAGTAATAGGAAATATTGAAATAAAAATGTTAGTTGGAACTAATGCATCCTCATTCGGTGGATTAGGATTAAGTATTGCTGCTGGAACAGATAATCTTGATAGTGTGAGAATAATAAGAAGAACCGGTGCAGCGCTTGGAATAATAAATTCTTGGGGAAAAACTTCAATAGCAAGGAATTATAGGATTATTACAAAGAATTCACCATCAGTAAAGAGAACACTTACATTTAACTGGTTTACAACAGATGATAATGCAAAAGATATGACAAAGATGACTTTATGGAAATCAGTTAACAATGGATTTATATTTGATTCTATAGGAGGAATCTGGAATGTAAGCGGAACAAGAAGTCTAACATGTAAAACATTTACTACTGGTGATTGGACAGCAAGTGATATTGTTCCTCCGTCTATCAATTTAGGAATTGGGGGAATTAATGATGGACAGGATCTTGGAAATACATCATCAGTAGTATGTCCTCCTCCTGTAAATATTGCTTTGGGAGGTATCTATGATGGAACTTCATATAATTCAATTTTCTCTAAAGCTTGTTGGACAGCAATGCATTACAGAACAAAGAGCAGTGGTGTATGGAGTAATCCTGCAATTTGGGAAGTAAGTACGGATTCACTGAATTGGGGAATTTATCCGTCTAATTTTATACCAAGTAGTGCAGATTCTAGTATTACGATCAGACATAATATAACTCTTGCTCAGGATACAACTGCAGATCAGTTGTGGATTATGCCAGGAGATACATTTACCATTAATTCAGGTGTAAAACTTAAGATTGCATCAAATATAAAGAATGACGGATTGAATGTAGAAGGAACGGTTTATAATAAAGGAAATGTTATTCTAAATCCTGGCGCAGTAATGAATGTTAAAGGAGGAGGACAATATAATCATAATATTGATGGAGGATCAATACCTATTGCAAATTGGAGTAAATATTCTTTGTGTAATATAACGGGTGTTACTACAAAATATCCTTCAAATATGAATCAGACATTCTATAATTTATGGTGGAATAATAATCAGCCATCATCAACTGATTCAATAATTGGAAACATGCATATTGCAGATACCTTATGGATTAAGCAGACTAATATGAATACTGGTAAAGATACTATATTCCTTGATACGCTTGCTACATTGTTAGGAGAAACAAGCATTAATCATATAATCGGAACGGTATCAAAGAGAGAAAATGTAGGTTGGGGATCTTTCAATGAAATGGGATTAAACATACAAAATACAAGTAATAATCTTGGTTATGTTTCAGTTATCAGAAAGAGTGGGCCAAAGGGAATAGTAGATATTGGTGGTAAGACATCAATTGCAGCAAAATGGAGGATAAAAGTAGATAATCAACCAACAAGTGGAGTAAATGTAAAATTCTTCTGGTATCCGTTTGAAGATAATGGAAAAGATACCACAAATATGATGTTATGGAAGTCAACGAATGGAGGATTGACATATAAGACAGTTCAATCGGGATATAATGTATCAAATACTAATCCAAGAAATGTTACATATTTAACTACATCATTCTCTGACTGGACAGTAAGTGATGAGGATCCATTACCAATAACTTTACTTGTATTTAATGCAAAGAGAAATGGAAAGGTTGTAGATCTTTCCTGGACTACTGCTTCTGAAATCAATAATGATTTCTTTACGATTGAAAGATCCAGAGATATGTCAGATTTCGAAGGAATAATTAATATTAAAGGAAAAGGAACCACTTCAGTAATGAATTATTATGCATCAACAGATGAAAATCCATTTAAAGGTATTTCATACTATAGGTTGAAGCAGACAGATTTTGACGGTAAATATACATATAGTGATATAAGAATGGTCAGATTTGAAGATGGTACGTTTGGAATATCAAAACCATTCCCGAACCCGGCTTCTGATAAAATTTCATTTATAATTAAATCTGAAGAAGGTGATAACTTGAATATCTCAATTTATGATCAACTTGGTCAGCTTATATTAACAAAGAATAATTATGAAGTAAAACCGGGTGAACAGGTTGTAACTACTGACGTTAGTACATTGAGTAATGGAATATATAATATTGTGATAAAGGGAAGAATAGTTTCAAATTCTTCAAGATTTACACTTATGAAATAAAGATCTTTCATTAATTCTGATTTTTTTGTTTAAATAAAACCCGTATTAGCTACGGGTTTTTTAAAGGTGTTCAGGCATGGACGGTAACTATGGGGTGAAAGTTTGCTACTTTAAAATGTCATGTTGCAAGAGTTAGACAAGGAATTGGTTGAATTAAATTGGATGAAGAATTTACGTGATAGTGTGTTTGTATATTTACACGAAGTAGCACAAAGAAATGATGTACTTACAGTGTAATTTTTATTGCAAAAAAGAAGTAAATATTAAAATTGGGGGAAAGATTAAGAAGAAAGAGCTTGTAGGTTTCAAAAAAAGGAAGACCTAAATCTCACAGACGGGTTAAAAAAAGAAAGAGCTCACATGTGAGGTCTTATATTTTACATTGCTTTTATTTCAGCAATAAGTTTTTGAAGTACGTTTTTGGCATCGCCGAAAAGCATGCGGTTTTTTGGATGGTAGAACAGATTGTTGTCAATAGCTGCATAACCTTTTGCCATACTTCTTTTGATAACAATAATGTTTTTTGCATCTAGTGCTTTAATAATAGGCATACCATAAATCGGACTTGAAGGGTCTTCTTCAGCTGCAGGATTAACAACGTCATTTGCACCAATAACGATTACTACATCTGTATTAGCCATTTCTGCATTTGCTTCTTCCATTTCCTTGAGTTTGGTGTAAGGGACATCAGCTTCAGCGAGAAGTACATTCATATGTCCGGGCATTCTTCCGGCTACAGGATGTATAGCATACTTAACATCAACACCTTTATCTTCGAGCAGAATTTCAAGGTCATGACATGCATGCTGTGCCTGGGCAACAGCAAGGCCATAACCTGGTATGATATAAACTTTCTGAGAGTAGGTAAGAAGTACTGCTGCATCCGACAGAGTAATCTCTTTTATATGTTTTTCAACACCTTCGTCTGAACCTGCTGCACTTCCGCCAAAACCTCCGATAATTACATTCATAAGAGATCGGTTCATAGCTTTACACATAAGAATTGTAAGTATTGTACCTGCAGAGCCAACAAGAATCCCACCGGTAAGCATTGCCTGGTTATTGTATAAGAAACCACCGCATGCTGCAGCAACCCCTGTAAATGAATTTAAAAGAGAAATAACAACAGGCATATCAGCACCTCCTATTGGCATAACAAATGATATTCCGTATAGAAGGGATAGCACTGTAAGAATATAAACTATAGTCATAGACGGCATTTCTTCCTGAAACATTATAAATACTATCATTGCAATTATTGCTGCAATTCCTATAATATTTATTATTTTAAGGTAGGAAATTTTTGAATCATTAATTCTTCCGTCGAGTTTGCCAAATGCTATCATACTACCGGCAAAAGATACACTCCCAATAACTAATCCGAGAAGGATAGAGAGTGTAAGACCGTTCATCATTCCTGATTCAGCGATTATATCCGGATTAATCCGTGGAAATTCCATTATAGAGATAAGAGCTGCGCATGCACCACCCATTCCGTTGAAAAGAGAAACCATTTGTGGCATTGCAGTCATTTTAACTTTCTTAGCTGCTAATGTACCCAGAAAAGAACCAATAGCAAGAGCAAGAAGAATCAGAGGAATATTCCCGATAGCATGTCCATCTGTTCTATGAAAAAGAATGGTAGTGAGAATAGCAAGCCCCATCCCCAAAGCGGCAATGTAATTTCCATTTTTTGCAGTCAGAGGATGACTTAATTTTTTGAGACCTACAATATAACAGATTGAAGCAATAATATATGATATCTGAAGAATAGAATCATTAATTGTTCCCATATTTTATTTATTTCTTTTTATTTTTTTTATTAAACATTTCAAGCATTCGGTCAGTAACGACAAACCCCCCTACAACATTAAGTGTCCCCAGAATAACAGCCAAAAAGCCAAGAGAGAGAGAGAGAATATCATGAGCATGGCCAAGAACTATGATAGATCCGATAATAACAACACCATGAATTGCATTTGCTCCTGACATCAGCGGAGTGTGAAGCATTGCAGGAACATGTGAAATAACTTCAATACCGAGGAAAATAGAAAGTATAATAATGAAAATGGCTTCACGGTATTGATATATAAAATTCAAAGTTTCTTCCATAAATTTTAATATAAATTATTGGTTTATAATTGTATTTAAGATTTTTTCATTAACTATTTCACCATTATGGGTAACACAAGTACCTTTAACAAGATCATCTTCAAAATTCAGATTTAACTGACCATCTTTGTTAATAATAAGTTTCATGAAGTTAACCAGATTTTTGCCATACATCTTACTTGCATCTACAGGCATTTCAGATGGGTATGAGGATTTGCCGACAATTTTCACCCCATTGTGAATGTATAACTGGTCATTTTTAGTCAGTTCGCAGTTTCCACCGTTGACTGCTGCAAGGTCAATAATTACAGAGCCTGGTTTCATATTCTCTACAGTTTCTTTTTTAATTAGCACAGGTGCTTTTTTTCCTGGAATCTGAGCAGTTGAAATGACTACGTCAGATTTTGCGGCATGTTCCTGAATTAAAATTGACTGTTTTTGTTTAAATTCTTCAGATTGTTCTACTGCATAACCACCTGCTGACTTTTCTTCCATAGCACCTTCAACTTCAATAAATTTAGCACCAAGGCTCATAACTTCTTCTTTTACGGCAGATCTGACATCAAAGACTTCAACTACAGCACCGAGTTTACGTGAAATAGCTACTGCTTCAAGGCCGGCAACTCCGGCACCGAGAATAAGAACTTTAGCAGGTGTAATAGTTCCGGCAGCGGTCATAAACATAGGGAAGAATTTTGGTAGAAGGTTAGCTGCTTCCAATACAGCTTTATATCCGGCAACCGTAGCCATAGATGATAATATATCCATGGATTGTGCACGGGTAGTACGTGGAAGCATTTCAAGGCTGAAAGAAGTGATATTTTTTTCAGCCATAATCTTTATTAAGTCTGAATTAAAATAGGGATTCAAAACTCCAATGATCACTGAGTTTTCTTTCATGGCTCTTATATCTTCCGGTTCAGGGGGATTGATCATGACAATACAATCGCACTGAAGAATATCCTCTCTTGAAACTATTTTTGTTCCTATACTTTCATAATCTTTATCAGAGAGATATACTCCTTCCCAGGCATTTTTTTCAATAAGAACGTCAGTTTTTAAATTTATAAGGTTAGAAATGCTTTCAGGCAGAAGAGCAATTCGTTTCTCATAATCTTTTTCTTTAAGAATACCTATGGTCATTATTTAAGTATTTAATCAAATATTTTATGCAAAAATAATAAAATATATTCAGCTCTGTATATTTGGTTAAATTTCTATGCCGGTTTTATCAGATTAAGTATAGCCATTTATGTGTATAATAATTGGATAAGCATATCCGGTAATGATTGAAGTGAAGTGGTTTCGCGCAAAGAGAATTGAGAATTTATTGAAGTGGGTTCACGCAAAGTGCGCAAAGAAAAGCGCAGAGAACGCAAAGAAAATGGCTAATGGTTAATGGTTAATGGTTGAATCCAGTGCCTATGTTTAAAATCTGATTATGAAATTTTGTTTACTCAGTTCTTTTTTAAAAAATACCAATCCAAGGTGAAAAAGGTCAATAGAGACTGTTACATCAGGGTGATTTTTGATTTCATTCCATGCTTGTTCCATTTCATCTGACCAATGAATGTCATCAAAAATCATAATAGATTCATTGTCGATATGTTTCAGACAAGTATTGAAATATTTTAAAGTAGGATCTTTTCTATGGTTTCCATCAAAAAAAATAAGAGAAGGATTACTGGTTTTAGTCAGAATCTGAGGCAGAACATCATCAAAAGTTCCGTTTATAATATGAATATTTTTATACTTTAGTTTTTCAATATTTTTATTAGCTAAAGCGGCAGTTTCGGGACAGCCTTCAATGCTGTAAACGGGAACAGTTTTACATGGAGTAGCAAGATACATTGCGCTGATACCGACAGAAGTTCCAAGTTCGATTATAGATGAAGGCTTAAAATAGTAAACAATTCTTGACAACAAACCTGCATATTTTGGACTTTGGGCATATGCGGTGATTTTTTTAATTTTTCTTGAACGTTTATTATTTATCAAAGAGCCGGCTCCATAATCGGAGACATTAATTTTGTTATTATCTGCTAAAAGAATTGTACGCAAAGATTCTATTAATGTGTGATCGTAGAATGATGTATCATTGTGTAATATATCTTCGCAAAGTTTGAATACAAATGGTGAATGTATTTTATAAATTGTAACAGAAGTAAATTTATATTTAATAAATCGAAAAAGAAGTTTAATTTTATTTATTAATGACATAGGTTACCCTAAAAAAATTAAAATGCTGATAAGAGGGATATTATTATTGAAAGTTTAGATTTTTGGTATAATATCCGATTTTAATAGAATCCAGAGTAGCGCTATTAAAATCTTTTTCTTTTAATTCATAGATGTATCTTGATGAGAAAATACCGATTCCTCCATTGCTGATATTTGAGAATGAAGGTCTTTCCTGAACAATACTATTAGAAGGTTCGTTTAACATCATATAAGTGTTAAGGTCATCGGTTCCAACCATAAAAATAAACTTAAGACTGGGTGATGAACGTTTTACATCATGATTTACTTTAATGTTGTTTGCTAAGAATTTAAAAAAGTCAGTTCCATAGATACCTATTGACATTTCATCTCCTCCTGTAAGATTATCTGACCTAACTTTGCCACATGACATATCAATGCTATCCCTGGTTATTACATTTGTTATAATATTAGTTTCATAATAATAGAATCGAAGTTTTACTTCATAAAGTCTTCCGTAAGGACTGGAAAACCATTTTATATTATGAGCATAAGAGCCTTCTAATCCGAATACTTTTTGAATTACTAATAAATTATCTATGTCGAATTTGCTGATAACGTTAGTATTGGCAGTGAAAACATTCCCTGACTTTTTATTTACAATTCTGAGAGTGTATTGTTTATCTACAGGTTTAAAATTATCTGCTCTATATACTATTTCATCAGGAGAATAGAAAGTGCCGCTAATTTTGTTATGAATAGTATCCCTTATAAGTTTTATGCTTTTACCATCGTTTGAATCAATAAAAACATCAATTTCATCTGTAACATAGTTTGAAGCACTCATATCTTTTGCAACAGTTAAAGTATTTGAAGTAGTGAGGAAGGCTTTATTTATTCTAATATACTGGGTAGATTTATTTGCTTCAAGTAAACCATATACAACAGGAATTTCTCTACTGTTGGGGGCAATTAAGTTTACATCATTTTTACAACTATTAAATAAAATAGCAGAAATAAAGAAAATAAGGATTAAATTAAATTTATTTTTGATTATTAAATTCATATATTTACCAATTATTTAGGCATTTGGCCAAAAAATGATTTGATTTTACGATGTAATAAATGTATTCCTTTCGGTAACATGTACATTAAAATACATTGACCGAAAATAGGATTAATATTATTTCTGAAAGCAATTTCTAATGCTTCATCAGATTCTGATTTTTGCTGGATCCAGATATTTTTTATTCCAATATCTATAGCATCTTTAATAATACCGGAGGTATTATGAGGTTTTGTAAGAATAATTATTCCATCAGATTTACAGGGAATATTTTTAATGTTTTTATAACATTTATCATTTCCTATATTTTGAGCATTTGGGTTAACAGGGACGACATTGTATCCTTTTTCTTTTAATTTTGTATAAACAATATTACCAAACTTTTTAGGATTTTTAGAAACTCCAATAATAGCATAGCTTTCAAGCTTACAGAATGATTCTATATCTTTTGCTGATATTTTACTCATTTTTATAATATTGTTGAAACAACAAATTCGGTTTATAAATTAAAAATTACAAAGTTAAAACAAATTTTGTTATTAATTATTTTTAGAAGCAGTTTGAATAATCAGAACAATTGTTAATGGTTAAATAAAAAAGCCCTGACAAAATCATTAAATTGCCAGGGCTTTAATAAAAAAATATTAAATATTAATTTACAAGATCCAAAGTATCCTGAGCGATTACATATTCTTCGTCGGTAGGATAAACCATTACTTTAACTTTTGAATCAGGTTGAGAAATGACTTCCGCTTTTGAATACAGATCTTTATTTGCGACTTTGTTAAAATGCAAACCTAAGAATTCCATATCGCTACATATATTTTCACGGATTTCCCATCCGTTTTCTCCGATACCTCCTGTGAAAATTATTAAATCAACTCCGCCCATAATTGCAGCGTATGAACCAACATATTTTTTAACTCTGTAGTAGAACATTTCGAAAGCCAGTTTTGCTCTTTCATCATTTTCGAGAAAAGCTTTACCTTCAATATCCCTCATATCAGAAGAAAAGCCTGAAATTCCTAGAAGTCCGCTTTTTTTATTAATGAGGTTATTAGCTTTATCAAGAGTAAGTTTTTCTCTGTCCATTATATATAATAATGCACCGAGGTCAAAGTCACCGCAACGAGTTCCCATCATAAGACCTTCAACAGGAGTAAAGCCCATGGAAGTATCTACGGATTTTCCATCTTTAATAGCAGCAATAGAAGCACCGTTACCAAGATGGCAGGTAATTATTTTAGTATTTTCAAATTTAAGACCTAGATATTCGCAAGCTTTTTGAGCTACATATTTGTGGCTTGTACCATGGAAACCATATCTTCTGACTTTATATTTTTCATAAAGTTCATAAGGGACAGGATATAAATATGCATAAGCAGGCATTGTTTGGTGGAATGAAGTATCGAATACTGCAACCTGAGGAATACCCGGTAAAATTTTTTGCATAGCATAAATACCTTTAAGATTAGCGGGATTATGCAGAGGGGCTAATTCTGAACATGCTTCAATATTTGCGATAGCCTCAGGAGTAATAAGTGAACTTTTTTTGAAGAATTCGCCGCCATGAGCAACTCTGTGACCAACCGCAGATATTTCATGCTTATCTTCAATGACACCATACTTTTTATCCATAAGGATATCGAGAATAATATCAATTCCAACTGTATGATCAGGTATGTTTTTAATGATGGAGAATTTTTCCTTACCAGGACGTTTATGAGTAAGTTCGCTATCTTTCATGCCAACTCTTTCAACTATTCCTTTGGCAAGTACGTTTGCATTGTTGTCCATATCAAAAAGTTGATATTTGATGGATGAACTACCGCAATTTAAAACTAGAATTTTCATTTATATAATTATCTATTAATGTATTAATTTATTCTCAACTTAAAATTATTTACCTGCAGCTTGATTAACAGTAATTGCGATAAGATTTACAATGTCATCTACAGAGCAACCTCTTGAAAGATCATTTATTGGAGCAGCCATTCCCTGCATAATAGGTCCTACAGCTTCTGCACCGGCTAATCTCTGCACCAATTTGTAGCAAATGTTACCGCATTCGAGATTTGGGAAAACAAGAACATTAGCTTTTCCTGCAATATTACTTCCGGGAGCTTTGCTTTTACCAATTGCTTCAACAATAGCAGCATCAGCCTGAAGTTCACCGTCAATTTTAAGATTAGGGTCCATTTCTTTAGCGATTCTGGTTGCATTAACAACTTTATCAACTAAAGGATGTTTTGCACTGCCTTTTGAAGAGAAACTAAGCATTGCTACACGAGGGTCAATACCGGCAATTGCACTTGCTGTTTTTGCAGAAGTTACAGCTATTTCAGCCAGCTGTTTTTCATCAGGGTCAGGTGTAGATGCACAATCAGCAAAGACCAACATTCCGTTATCACCATATGTTTTATCTTTGAGAATCATTATGAAAGCACCTGAAACAACAGAGATTCCGGGAAGTGTTTTAACAATCTGATAAGCTGGTCTTAGAACATTCCCGGTTGCATTCATTGCGCCTGCAACTTCACCGTCAGCATCACCTGCTTTAATCATAAGTACAGCAAGATAAAGAGGGTCTTCAACCAATTTTGCAGCTTCTTCATGAGTAAGACCTTTGCTTTTTCTCAAATCTAAAAGAAGTTTGATATAAGATTCTTTTTTAGGATGATTTAGGGGATCAATAATAGTTGCATTTGGGATTTCGCTGAGATTTAGTTTCTTAGCAAGATCATTTATTTCATTTGGGTTTCCTATAAGAATAATCTGAGCAAGTTTTTCTTTCAAAGCAATATTTGCTGCTTTAATTGTCCTTTCTTCCGTACCTTCCGGTAAAACAATCCTTTTGTTGTTTTTTTGAGCACTTAATCGTATTTTTTGTAATAAATCCATTTTGTAAAACGTTGTTGTATAGTAAATTGTGCGATTGTTAATAAATATAAACTGTTCAACAAACCTACATAAAATTTCAATACGTTCTTATAAAAATAATTAAAAAAATTTGTTCTTGTAATTTACAATTAATCAATACATAAAAGAAATATAATTATTGTAGAAAAAGGAGAACAGATGACTAATTTGAGAGTTGGAAACTATATTAATTTTCAATTTTTTTCGTACCTTTGAAAAATAATATTACTGCACATGCATTATATAAACTTATATCAGCATTAAAATTCAGAGATGAAGAAATTCTGTTTAATAATATTTTTCATTTATTTCTTTGTGCACGCATTTGCAACGCATAACAGGGCAGGTGAGATTACATACAGGTGTCTTCATGATAGAGTTTATCAAATAACTATTATAACTTACACTTTTACAGAAAGTCCGGCCGACAGACCTACACTGGATATATTTTTTGGTGATGAAGATTCAACAGGAGCTGTTGCTACAACAATAAACAGAGTTAATGGTCCTAATGGAGATGGTGAAATAATATCAGGCACTAAGATAAAAAAGAATATATATATAGCTAATCACACATATAATACAAATGGTGAATTTCTTATTCGTTTTGAAGATCCGAATAGAAATGCAGGAGTCATAAATATACCAAATTCTGTTGCTGTTCCATTTTATGTAGAAACCAAATTAATAATAAATCCATTTTTAGGTAGTGATAATTCTCCGGTTTTGCTTAATCCTCCAATAGATAATGCATGTACGCATCAGATCTTTGTGCATAATCCCGGTGCATATGATCCTGATGGAGACAGTCTTACATATGATTTAATAAAATGCAAAGGAGCTGACGGAACAGATATACCAGGTTATACATATCCTTCTGCTAACAAATCATTTAAAATTGATCATAATACCGGGACTTTGATATGGGATAGTCCGGAAATGCAGGGAGAATACAATGTAGCAATACTTATCAGTGAATACAGGTATGGATTTTTAATTGGTTCAATTATAAGGGATATGCAGATAACTGTTGCTGATTGTAACAATCATCCGCCGGTTATAATAGCAATTAATGATACTTGTATTGAAGCCGGAACTTATTTTAACAGAAAAGTAAAAGCTTATGATACGGATCATAATTTTGTTACACTGACATGTTCAGGAGAAGTTATCCAGAGTAAAAATGCAAACTTTACTGCTACTTCGGGAAGGGATACAGTTATATCCAATTTAACATGGCAAACACTTTGCAAAGATGTCAGAAAGCAACCTTATTTTTTCTACTTTAAAGCTGTTGATGATGGAAAACCTAATTTAATAGATTTTAAATCTTTAAGTATAACCGTAGTTTGTCCGTCAGTAAAAAATCTGAATTCTTTACCACTTGGAAATTCAATGCATCTTAACTGGAACAGAAGTGTATGTTCAGGTGGTAGAGGATATAAAATTTACAGAAGAACAGACTCATATGATTTTAAACATGGGTACTGTGAGACGGGTGTTCCTGATTATACAGGATTTAGTTTAATAGGATCAGTTAATGATTTAAATGATACTACTTTTGTTGATAATAATAATGGAGATGGTCTTATACATGGAGTAACGTATTGTTATCTGGTAATTGTATATTATGCTGATGGTTCAGAAAGTTATGCTTCAAATGAAACATGTAATTCACTGATTAAAGATGTGCCGGTTATAACAAATATCAGCATAAAAAGTACAGATGAGAAAAACGGATCAGTTATTGTATCATGGACTAAACCGCAGCAAATTGATACAATAAAATTTCCTTCTCCATATAAATATCTGATTTATAGGTCTGCTGATGTTGATGGTTTTAAATCTTATACATTGGTTGATTCACTTAAGCATATTTCTGATACAACATTTACAAATAATAATCTTGATACCAGAAATCATAGTTACAAATTCAGGATAGATTTTTATTGTACATCTAATTCAGTCCCATTATTTATAGGATCAACGTATAAAGCATCATCTGTTTACTTAAATATAAGTCCTACAGATCATGTACTTATTCTTAAATGGAGTGCCACAGTTCCGTGGACTAATAAAAAATATGTAATATTTAAAAAGAATGAGCAAGGGCTGTTCGATTCATTGACAACAACAATAAATACAAGTTATACGGATTCAAATTTAATAAACAAGAAGGAATACTGTTATTATATCAAAACAATAGGTGAATATTCCGATAATACAATTTTCCATCCTTTAATCAATTTTTCACAAATAGCATGTGAGGAGCCAATAGACAATATTCCACCTTGTCCTCCGGAATTAAAAGTGAAAGTTGATTGCAATGTACCTGAGAATGATCTATACTGGACTAATATTGATAATAAATGTTCAAAAGATATAGCGAGTTATAAGGTATATTATAAAAATTTTAAAGATGGGGATTTTCAAAGAATTGCAACTGTTTTAACACGTTCAGATACTCAATATGTTCATTCTGAAAATAAAACAATAGCGGGATGTTATGCGATAATGGCAATTGATTCAGCTAATAATGAAAGCAGACTAAGCAATATAATCTGTATTGATATTGACAGTTGTAAAAAATGGGATTACAATCTTCCTAATGTATTTACACCGAATAATGATGGAATAAACGATTACTTCAGACCATTTCCATATAGTTATGTTGACAAAATAAATATTAAAATATTCAATCGTTGGGGAACCCTTGTATTTCAATCGGATAATCCAGAAATTAACTGGGATGGTAAAGATCAGTTCACAAAAAGAGAATTGAGTGATGGAGTTTATTTTTACATTTGCGACATTTATGAGTTAAGATTATCAGGAGTCCAAAGCAGGACAATAAAAGGTTTTTTTCACATAATAAAAGAAAGCAATTCACATAATATAAATAATTAATTTTTAAAAAAATGTTTACCGGTATTGTAGAAACAACAGGGAAAGTAGTAGGTATTAAAAAAGAAAAAAGTAATATTCATTTTACTATCCAGTCTCCTATATCCAAAGAGCTTAAAATTGATCAGAGTCTTGCACATGATGGTGTTTGTCTGACAGTGGTTGAAACAGATACTGAAAAAAGTACACATGTAGTTACAGCAGTAGCAGAAACACTTAACAAATCCAACATGATTTTTTTGAAAGATGGGGATTTGATCAACCTTGAAAGAAGTATGAAAATGGATGGAAGAATGGATGGACATATAGTTCAGGGACATGTAGATCAGACGGCGATCTGTCAATCAGTAGAAGAAACTGACGGAAGTTGGAAATATGTTTTTGAATATGATCCTAAAGCAGGAAATATTACTGTTGAAAAGGGTTCAATTTCAGTAAATGGTGTTAGTCTGACTGTAGTTGATTCTGCAGAAAACACTTTTTCTGTAGCTATTATTCCGTATACTCATGAAAATACAAATTTTAAGAATATAAAGATAGGGACTGTTGTGAATATTGAATTTGATATTCTTGGAAAATATATTGCAAAATTGCTTCCGCTATATATGAAATAACAAATATGCATTAATGTTTGCAGATTGATAAATTTTCATATTTTTGCAAATAATTAAGGGGAATTAGCTCAGTTGGCTAGAGCGTTTGACTGGCAGTCAAGAGGTCGACGGTTCGATTCCGTTATTCTCCACCTGAAAATGAAAGAGTTATAGCAATTAAAAGTTATAGCTCTTTTTTAATTGCCAAAGTCCAATATAAGTAATGGTGCGATGGGGTATTTTGGAGCGTTTGCTATAGATTCAAAGACTAAATTTTTATAATAAGATGGATATAAAAAAGTTACTAACTTTCAAAAGAGTTAGTAACTTTAAAATGTATTTAGAGATTAGGATTATTTGTTTTTTGCCCAGTTATCTCTTAGTCCTGTAGTACGGTTGAATATCAGATTTTCACTTGAAGAATCTTTATCGGAACAGAAATATCCGATTCTTTCGAACTGATAGTTTGTTCCGGGTTTGGAGTTCAAAAGGAAAGGTTCTACGTAGCATGTTTTAACTTCAAGAGAATTGTGATTTATATTAGTTCTGAAGTCTTCGGCATCATCAGGATTTTCATTGATAAATAATCTGTCGTAAATATTAGCTTTAGCTTTTATGCAATGTTTTTCTGAGACCCAATGAATAGTTCCCATAACTTTTCTTCCATCAGTTGAATAACCGCCTTTAGTCTGAGGATCATATGTGCAATGGATTTCAGTTATTTCTCCGTTTTGATCTTTAACGACTTCAGTGCAGGTTATATAATAAGCATAACGAAGACGAACTTCAGCACCGGGAGAGAGTCTGAAAAATTTCTTAGGAGGATTTTCCATAAAGTCATCATGTTCGATGTATAGAACTTTGGAGAAAGGTACTTTCCTTTTGCCCATAGTTTCGTCTTCAGGATTATTTATTGCATCGAGTTCTTCAACAAGATCATCCGGATAGTTAGTGATCACAACTTTAAGTGGGTTCAATACAGTCATAACTCTCTGAGCTCTTTTGTTAAGGTCTTCTCTTACACAGAATTCGAGCAGAGAGACATCAATAATATTATCACGTTTTGCAACTCCTACTTTCTCTGCAAAGTTACGTATTGATTCAGGAGTATAACCTCTACGTCTGAGACCTGAGATAGTCGGCATTCGTGGGTCATCCCATCCGGAAACGAATTTTTCTTCTACAAGCTGAAGCAGTTTTCGTTTGCTCATTACAGTGTAAGAAAGATTTAATCTGGCAAATTCAATCTGTTGAGGGTGAAAGACTTTTAACTGATCAAGGAACCAGTCATACAAAGGGCGGTGAACTTCAAACTCAAGGGTACATATTGAATGAGTGATTCTTTCAATAGAGTCAGAAACGCAATGTGCATAGTCATACATTGGATAAATACACCATTTGTCACCGGTACGATGATGATTTGCATATTTAATTCTGTAGATAGCCGGGTCACGCATGTGCATATTAGGAGAATCCATACCAATTTTAGCTCTCAGAATTTTGGAGCCTTCAGGAAATTCTCCGTTTTTCATTCTTTCAAACAGATCGAGGTTTTCTTCAATACTTCTGTTTCTATATGGACTTTCTATACCAGGTTTAGTAGGTGTACCACGATATTCACTGATTTGTTCGGCAGAGAGATCACATATGAAAGCTTTGCCATCTTTGATTAACTGAACGGCAAAATCATATAATTGCTGAAAATAATCAGATGCATAGAACATTCTGTCTTCCCAGTCAAAACCAAGCCAACGGACATCTTCGATAATTGAATCGACATATTCTATATCTTCCTTTGCGGGATTTGTATCATCGAAACGAAGGTTGCATTTACCATTGTATTTCAGTGCTGTACCGAAATTGAGGCATATTGATTTAGCATGGCCTATATGCAGATATCCGTTAGGTTCCGGCGGAAAACGTGTATGAACTCTACTATTATGTTTGCCTGTACGGTTGTCTTCTTCAATTATTTGTTCAATGAAATTGAGTGAAGGTTTGTTTTCTTCCTCTTTGAGAATATTTGACTTTGATTTGTCCATTAATTATTGATAATTAGATTCAAAACTTATATTACATGAAATGTAAACAGACAAAGATACAAAAAAATATTAAATTGGATTAAGAGCTTGCCTATGACCTTCCTTTTACAGGTGATGGGCGAAAATGGTGTTTGAAGCAAATTTTATATACAATTAACATTGTTGATTATTAGTAGTATTAACATGAAAAGAGATTATTAAGATGTAAATGTCATTTTTTTGATATGTTTAACAAAAAAAAGTGTAATATTGTATCAAAAAACATTTAAATGTGAAATTATCAAGTTTAAAAAATGAAACAATTTAACAATGAAAACAGTAATACACAAAGCAGATACCAGAGGTCATGAAACCTATGGATGGCTGAACACTTATCATACATTTAGTTTTTCGGATTATTATGATCATGAAAGAGTTCATTTTGGTGCATTAAGGGTATTGAATGATGATTATATATCTGCAGGAGCAGGATTTGGGATGCATCCTCATGATAATATGGAGATTGTAACAATACCATTAGCAGGGGTTCTTGAGCATAAGGATAGCATGGGTCATACACAGACCATCGCAAGAAATGATGTACAGATCATCAGTGCAGGAAGCGGAATAAAACATTCTGAATATAATAAAAGCAAAGACTCTTCCTTGAATCTTTTGCAGATTTGGGTATTTCCTAAGGAAAAAAATATAAAATCAGGTTATGATCAGGAGACTTTTAATGAAGAAGAAAGGAAAAACAAGTTTCAGATAATTGTTGCTCCGGATAATTCAATAAAATCTTTATGGATAAATCAGGATGCCTGGTTTTCAATTGGTAGTTTTGAAAAGGGCAGATCAACAAAATATGATCTGAAGATGGCAGGTAATGGGATGTATATGTTTCTGATAGAAGGAAAAATAGAAGTAAATGGTATTGAAGCCGGAAGGAGAGACGGCATTGGTATTTGGGAAACTGATGAATTGGAAATAAATACAATAGAAGATAGTGAGATTTTGATTATTGAGGTGCCTATGAAATAGTTGAAAGTGTAAAAAGTTAAACGATGGATTGGATAGTTGTACAGGAGATTATTGCTGGTGTTCTGATTATAGGAGCATTGTATTATGTAGGAAGAAATATATACAAAAGTTCAATTGAGAAGAAGGGTGATGTATCTGTTTGTAATAGTTGTTCAGCGGATTGTAATAAATGTCCTTTTCATACAAAAGAAAATAAAATCAAAGTAAGTAATTTTGCCAAACAACATAAAAATAATAACGATAAAATAATGTTAGACAGATTAAATTTGGAGACAATATTGTTTCTTGATATTGAAACAGTTCCTCAATATAGTCAATACGAAGAAGTGCCTGAAAAACTCAGGTCGCTTTGGGATAAGAAAGCATCCCATATTTTGAAAAAAGAAGAAGAAACACCTGAGAATATTTATACCCGGGCAGGAATATTTTCTGAATTTGGAAAGATAGTATGTATATCTGTGGGAATATTTCAATTTGGAGAGGGTGGTAAGGAAAAGTTTAGGGTAAAATCATTTTATGATCATGATGAGAAAATATTGCTTACCGGATTTTCAGAAATGTTAAACAAATGTATGTCTGATAAATACAATATACTTTGCGGACATAATATAAAGGAGTTTGATATTCCATTTATAGCAAGAAGATTAATAATAAATGGGTTGCCGTTGCCTTCGATTATTGATATTGAAGGAA